>CAMTPG010000200.1 GCA_947074335.1 uncultured Parabacteroides sp. | reverse complement strand
CGCATCGCCGTACACATCGCCGGTACCGAGCGAATAACTGTCGAACATATCTTTCGACAGATAAAGCGAACCTTTCCGGTCGAGTCCCTGCATGCTGTGAGCCGTAACACGTGCCGTCAGCTGTTTATTATCTTCGGGTATAAAGGGATAATACCCAACGGCATCAGCCGGTTCGAGAAAGAAAGTTGAATTGGTTCCCATCTCATGATGATCATTCACGATATTCGGCATCCAGTCGTGATATATATCCAGCAAAGCCTTCATCTCCGGCTGCGTGGCATTTACCCAGTCGCGATTCATATCGTGCCAGTAATGATTGCTTCGCCCGCCCGGCCAGGGTTCGCTAAATTCGCGGCTCTGCGGATCGGTTACATTATACAGACTGCGATTGGCATTCACCCAGGTGGAGAAACGGGTAATCCCGTCGGGATTTTGTCCTGGAATCAGTGTAATAATGGTATTATCCAGCACATCCTGCACCTCTTTGCCTTCGGCTGCTGCAAAAAAATAGGCAAATGGCAGCGAACTGTTTACGCCCGAAGCTTCGTTACCATGAATGGAATTCATCACACTCACCACAGCCGGAAGCGTGTTCAGATCCGGATTAGCAGCAGGATCGGCCAGTTGCTGATGTGCTTTGCGCAGTGTTTCGAGGTTTTCCTGATTTTTTTCAGAAGTGATTACTACACAGATCAACGGCCGGTTTTCGTGCGTGCGGCCATATTCCTGTATGGAGATACGCGGCGAAACAGCAGCCAGTTTTTGCATATAGGCCACGGTCTGCTCCCAGTTTACATGTTGTTGCCCTACTTCGAATCCCAGCTCCGAAGCGGGCGTGGGCACTGCCGGATTCAACGTGTATTGCCAGTAATCGGGCATAAAATAGGATAAATCCTCTTTGAAGGTTTGGGGCTTGGGCTGTGCAAACAGCTGTCCGCACAACAAGCCCATACACCAAACCAGATAATGAAATTTGTTTTTCATGCTTTGCAAGGGGTTATGATTCACTATTGGGTTCTGTCAGACTGATAATGAAAGCAAATTCCATGGCTGTTTGTTTCAACCGGTTGAAACGACCTGAAGCGCCACCGTGACCCGATTCCATATCGCATTTGAAAAGCAACAGGTTATCGTCGGTTTTATGCTCACGCAATTTAGCCACCCATTTTGCCGGCTCCCAGTATTGAACCTGCGAATCCCAATAGCCTGTGGTAACCAGCATATTCGGATAATCTTTGGCTTCCACATTATCGTAAGGCGAGTACGAAAGCATATAATTATAGTATTCTTCTTTGCGCGGATCGCCCCACTCATCCCATTCGAAAGTGGTGAGCGGAATGGTTTCGTCGAGCATGGTAGAAACCACATCCACAAACGGCACATTGGCAATAACACCTTTATACAGTTCGGGTTGCAGATTGATACAGGCACCCATCAGCAAACCGCCGGCACTTCCGCCTTTGGCAAACAGATTGTCTGAGTTAGTATAATCTTCATCAATCAGGTATTGCGCACAATCATTGAAATCGGTGAAGGTATTCATTTTATTCAGCAACTTACCGTCTTCATACCACTGTCGGCCCATTTCTGATCCGCCGCGAATATGTGCCAATCCATAGCCATAACCGCGATCCAGCAATGAAAATATAGAGCTGCTGAATCCGGGATCCATCGAATTACCATACGATCCGTAAGCATAAAGCAGGAACGGAGCTTCTCCGTTTTTCTCGAATCCTTTTTTATAGATTACGTCTATCGGAACCAGTGTACCATCGGTTACGGTTGCCCAGATACGTTCCGATTCGTAATCATCGCGATTGTATCCCGGCACATCAGTTACTTTTTTCACATCCGATTCGCCGGTTTTCATGTTGAAATCAATTACCGACGAAGGCGTCAGCATTGAGGTATAATTGTAACGAAGCACATCCGTATCCGGTTCACGGTTTACACCGATATAAGCGGTATAACTTGAATCGGGAAATGAGATGTAATAATCTTTTTTATCTTTCTCATTGATCACGCGCAACGACAATAAACCGTCTACACGCTCATTAACCACCAGATAGTCGTTAAACAGGGCAATGCCTTCGATCATGGCATCTTTGCGTGCCGGAATTAAGGTTTTCCATTTATCGGGTGTTGTATTGCCGGCTTTAGCGGTCATCAGTTTATAATTCTGTGCACCGTCGCGGTTGGTTTTTACATAGAATGTGCCATTCATATGGTCAATTTCATATTCGTGATCGGCTTCGCGCGGCGCAAAAACGATAAATTCGCCGGTTACATCGTCGGTCGGAATGTAATGAAATTCGGAAGAGAGTGTTTGCATGGCTCCCGCTACAATGTATTTCTGATCGGATGTTTTACCCAGACCGAGATTGAATGTTTCATCTTTTTCATGATACATCAGTTTATCTTCGCTTTGCGGAGCACCCAGTTTATGCCGGTAGATTTTATCATTACGCAGCGTCTGCGGATCTTTCATCAGGTAATAAATATGCTCATTATCGCCGGCCCAGGCAACAGGTCCGGCTGTTCCGATCAGTGAATCGGCAATTTGCTCGCCGGTTTCGAGGTTTTTAAAATAGACATTATAAATCCTACGACTCACATAATCGGTACCGTAAGCCAGTTTTTTATTGTCGGGTGATACGGAAATAGCGCCTACTCCGCAATAATTCTGACCTTCGGCCAATGCATTTACATCCAGCAGCAATTCGGCTTCGGCAGCTTCGGCCAGGGCTTTGCGGTAATACATCGGATAATCTTTTCCGGCCTCAAATTTCGTTGTGTATTCGTATCCGTTGGCATTATAGGGCACAGATTCATCATCCTGTGCGATGCGTGCCACCATCTCGTCGTACAGCGAATCCTGCAATTTCTGATGCGGATCCAGATACTGACCGGCAAATTTATTCTCTTCATTCAGATAAGCCACAACATCCTGAGTCTGCGCATCCGGAGTTTCACTGTTCTTTTGTTCGTCCGATAAACGCATCCAGTGGTAATTATCCACGCGTTTAGTTCCAAACTCTTCCGTTTCGTGCGGAATCATTTTGGCTGTCGGCGGTGTGGCAAGTTTGCTGCAAGCGCCTAATAAAACCAACAAACAACCTAAAGCAACATTTTTCATAACTTTTTAGCTTTATCAAATTTTACAATAATTTATATATAAGGAGTTCTGTTATAATAATCCGGATGTAACCTCTTTATAAATAGATACGCCGATAAAAATACCGGCAATTACGGCAACTATAAACAATAATGCGGCATATACCGAAAGATTGAGGCAGCTGCGAAAGATGGTTTCGAGCCAGCTTTTCCGGTAAAAACAGTGTGTGGCAACCAGATGATGTACTAAAAACAGAGCTGCCGAAAACAGCAGTATGCCATACAAAAGGTCGGGATTTTGTATATCCAGGAAATAAAGCAAAAGCACATCCAGACTGATAAACAACAGAAAGAAGGCATGCTGATGAAAAGAGAAAACCAGATGATGCATATAATAAGATCGCGTACGACGATATCCGCAATATAAAATCAAGGCATAAAAAGGAATCAGAAACAGCAGGATAAAGGGCGTATATTTGGTGAGTCGCGCCAGCACTTCCCGATATACCACATTCATCATGCGTTTATTACGCAGGGCATCCTCCTCTTTACCAAACGAATCCAGGAAAGAGTTTACACCGTTTTGCACCGGCTCTGCATGCTGCAGCAGATTCTCTACGGACTTATCCGCCATATCAGTTGTGTGTTCAGCTTTAATCGAATTAAAAACCGTGTTCATGGTTTCCTCATCGGCCTTTATTTTATCATATACATTGATATTCGAAAAAATCAAAAGTACAAAACTGAAGAAAAGCATACTCATAAACAGATAAAGACGCATCGGATGTACATACGAATTGATGCGGCCCTTCACGAACTCGTCGGATAAAAAGCCCGGTTTGGTGATCAGATAACGGAGTGTCTGCACAATTTTTCCGTCTAACTGATATACATTCTCAACAAAATTCCGGATATAACTGAATACATTTTGCTTTACATCGAGTGCATACTGCCCGCATTTATGGCAATACATACCTTGTAAAGTTTCGCCGCAATTCATACAATCGGCATATTGCGGAGTTTGCAGTTTCCGAATACGCCTCAATCGTTTAATTTCAATAAAATTGCGTGTCTGTTTTCGTTTTTCCTCCCAGTTTATTTTCAGAGTGGTTACGAGAGTTTGCGATTTCAAATTAATCATGCTATACAATTCATACGTCTGCCTACAAAATTAATAAATTTTGTCAGTATAAAACATTTTTCCGTTAAAATATTACAAACTAACGGATATATTCCTGTCAGAATGTCGAATCAGAAACTGCTTTTATCAAAAATCAGATTCGCATTAAAAACGATAGATTAAAACTCTATAATCTGTCATTTTGTCAGCAAAATTCAAATCACTCAATTCTCTCCGAAAATCAGCTTTACAAACAGATGGCCATGAAATTTCAAATGCATGGCCATCGAATTTTATTTGATCGCCATGCAACCGAAATTTCATAGTTATCTGTTTTTTCATAGTTAAAATACTACTGACAAAATTGCAGTTCATTTTCAGCAGAAATTCTATACCGATTATGCTTTATTGAATCTGTTTCTCAGTACTTGTTTCTGATAAAATTGATGCTATTTATTATCCATTTATTTTAGATAATAACAGATTCATAAACAGTAGGAAAGATTCATAAACATTTAACAATATATTTTGTTTTAATCTTAGAATAAAAACACAAATAAATAATATGGACACTACAGCCCCTGTTCCGAAAAAGAAATCCAAAAAGGACATGATCCTTTTAATCATCATTTTAGTTGTTGCTGTTGTACTGGCTTTTCTATGGTGGTGGAATTACCGGAAATATATTACAACCGATGATGCCAATCTGGATACTTACCGCATCACGGTTGCATCGCGCGTAATGGCTCCGATGACGAATATTTATGCCTGGGAAGGTGATACGGTGAAAGCCGGTATGCTGCTGGCCGAACTGGACAGCAGTAATATTGCAGCCGATTTGCAGGAAGCCATTGCCCGGCGTGAGCAGATGACGGCCGATCTGGCACTGCAGCAACAAAATCTGAAAACGGCACGGGCTAATCTTAAACTGGCTGAAAGCGCTTATACGCTGGCTAAAGAAAATTACCAGCGTGC
>CAMTPG010000199.1 GCA_947074335.1 uncultured Parabacteroides sp. | reverse complement strand
AGATTTCTGAATGTGACTGGAGTTCAGACGTGTGCTCTTCCGATCTGTATTACAACCGCTCAGGTAATCGAAACCGGCATGAACACCCCAGACCGGTGTAATTTTATATTCAATTTCCGCATTGGCCAGAAAAGCCGAGATGGTACGACGACTTTTGGTCTTTCCCGATTGATAATAACCACTTGCATTAAATTTCCAGTTATTATAGAGATAAGACAGGTTGGTGCCGAATGTCTGCATATAATAATTCCCCGAAACCATTTCTTCCGGATCTCCGCCTTCGAAGCCCAGATTCATCGCTAAAAGTGAAACTTTAAAGGGATTTTGTCCGGACTGATACTGATACCACAGGGTCTGCATGTTTTTATATGGCTGACCGCCGGGCAGGTAGAATCCTCCGCCGGATATATTTTCGTCATTCTGATTCAATGCCGCAATGAGATGAAGTTGATGCTCTTTTGTTTGATAACCGAGTCTGAGGGCATCGTGAAACCTGCCGGCTACATTCCAATCAAGACCCCCTAATATACGTTCATCATCATAAACCAGGGCAAACCGGCCCAGTTGTACATAGAATTTATTGTTTATAAAATTCATTTTAGCCCAGGCTTCATTCAGGATCATACGTCCGTTCTTATCAATTTGCGGATCTTGCCCCCAAACGCCGACATGCTGAGCTGAAATTTTCATTTCCAGATTACTGCGTTCGTAGCCGATAGACAAACGTGCTCTGTTATTGATGAAATAAGCCGGATCGTCTGCATCTGTAAAAGGGAAAAGAGCACCATTTCGATATTCGCCTCTTGCACGTATCTGTGCCGACATCGAAAATATGTTTTCCAATTCATCAGAAGATTGTGCTACTGTAATCCCGGTAAATAAACAACCAATAATAGTTAGATAAAAGCTTTTCATAAATATGATTTTAATAAACATGTACACTGTGCTGGGCTGAAGGAAGATAATTAACGCCAATCCATGTTATCATTAATAATATAAATGCGATAATTACAAACCATAAAGCCAGATTGTTGGTCTTTTTGTTTCTCTTCAACCTGATGTGTATATAGCCAAGATAAGCGGCACAGGTAATAAAGGCCCATGTTTCTTTCGGATCCCATGACCAATAATGTCCCCAGGCCTCTTTTGCCCAGATTGCACCCATTAACAGACCAAGCATCAGGAAACCGAAACCCACATAAATCATATTATCTGTAAAATTGAAAATATGCTTGTCCTGATTTTTTTTGTGAAGCAAAATAATGGCTCCAATAGTGGCTGAACCGAACATGGCATACGATAAAATGTAGGAAACAACATGTGGTATGAACCAGATACTTTGTAGTGCCGGCATCATACTTTTTGAATGTATTTCAGGTTTAAGAAGATTGATAATAACAAATACAGCGGCTATAGCGGCTGTAAAACTTAAGAGCCACGGATATTGCCATCGTTTGTAAGCAACATAACCTACGATTGTTAAAAACAGGGAATACCATAACCGGGTTTCTCCCATTGTCCGCATAGGCGGTCGTTCAATATGAATCCAGAATCCGATAATAAAAGCGGTAAATACGGCTATTCCCATAAGCATCAGGACTTCGGATGCCCGTGCCGTTTTTTTAGCATAAACCAGAATTCCTGCAATCACCCACATGAGAATGGCAGGAATCGCAAAATAGATAAAATCATTCCATGTCATTTATTGCCTCCTTTCTGCCTTTTCCGCTCCAAATCATCATAATGGAACCAAACATCAACATGATGATTCCAATATAGACCGGAATCAGCCATGGGTCATAAACCAATTCGAAACTACTGTAAGAGGAGAGTCGGCCTGCTTTATTATCATATCCGTACTGATAAATAGTCCAGTTATCTACACTTACAGGTTTATTTACTTCAATTTGTGTACTGATTTTTTTTTCGCTTTGCGTATAAATATCAACATCCGAAATAAATTTACGGGGTTCGGCTACTGTCATTACCATACTGGTTTTATCATCAAGCGGAAGAGTCATGAATAATTGTGCCTGATTTCCGCCACAAATCCATCCGCTTCTTACTATATGATCTTTTGTAGCGCGTACCCTGATAGCAGGTGTTGCTCCGGGCATGCTTACTTCCTGATAGGTACTATCGCTGTTTCTCACGGCCTGATGAATATATTCTTCCACCTCAATCTTCCATCCATTCAGTTTACCTTGCAACATATCCGGATCAATCTGAAAAAAATCAGGATTAGTTGTTGGAAGAACATCTCCATTATCAAGATCTATTATTGCCAGTTTAGGCGGATAGTAATCCATATCAAAATCATGAAGAGTAATAGCTACAGGGAGTTCTTTCATCTGATTATTATCATTATAAACTCTCCATTCGGTCTCTCCTTCGCGTACATGCATGATGTAACGTTCCATATCGGCATAGCCCAATCCGGAACAAAGCATCAACAGCCAGAGTCCTGAATGGTTAAAGTAGAACCCTAATGAACGAGACTGGAAATGCCTGAGACGTCTGACTGTCAGAATCCCCAACGAAAGCAGTGTTAGTAAATAGATTATTACAAAAGCCCACGAGGAGGTCATTGCATCAAATCCGAACAGGGAATGGCTATGAGTGGTTTGTGGTGTAAATCCCATGATTAATGATAAAAACAGGAGAGCACTAATAAGTGATACACTCATTTCCACACCACTAAACCAGCTTATAAATTTACTTTTCGAACAGAACAAACCCAATGTGATGCACAAAAGAACCATAAAACCGGTAATGAAATAATTTACTGGTTTTGCCAGTAAATAAAAATTAAATTCGCCTGCTACACTTTGCAATATAAAACCGGCCAAAATGAATGAGCCGGTAACAAGTACCGACTCGGGATACCGCCAGGGGAATTGCCCAATATTTCGTTTTTTATTTTGAGGCATCAGCTGTTCGATATGATTTTGCCTTCTGCTTTTGCTTTTTCCAACCAGCCAGGAAGCGTTGTATTAATCCAATTTTCTTTATCTTTTTGCAATTTATCCATATCCAGACCGATATACTCCTGTGCTTTTGATTTTGTAGATATATCGGGCATGGCAATGTCGGTTACACCCAGTGCAAACAATGTTTTCTGTAATTCTAACTGAGCTTGCATCGAACGATCCAGACTATGGGCCAGAATGCGTTGGGTTTCTACAGGTGCATGGAATGAACCACCGTGAGATGCTACTGCAAAATCCCATCGCCATTGTGCCTGTCGGATAAGCTGAAGAGCCTGTTGCATCTGCGCATCTGTAGCACCATTATCCCAGGCTGTTTTTGCCATGATATGGGCTTTGGTGAGTTCAGTTTCTATGCGATTACGGATTTCGAGTGCTTTATCCTGGTATTCGTATACATAGTTTCTCAAATTGTCTTCGCTGTCGCGGTGACAGGTCTGGCATGTAGATGAAATATTTTTCAGCGGACTCACAATTTGATGATCTGAATATTTAATGCCTCCTTCGGCTTTGTATGGCATATGGCAATCGGCACAACTCAAACCACGTTGTGCATGAGGTCCCATCAAAAATAATTCGTAATCCGGATGTTGAGCTTTCAGCATCGGAGCACGCGAAAGTGTATGAGTCCAGTCTGCATAATTTGCATTATCAAAATAGGCTTCCATCGTTTCAACGGTCATACCGCCATCCCATGGAAAGGTAAGGTATTTTGAATCACCCTGGAAATAATATTCCACATGACATTGTGCACAAACCAGCGAACGCATCTCTTGCGGAGTGGCATCTTCGATTTTTTTGCCCTGACGTTCGAATGCTTCGATAAGTGCAGGACGTGTTATTGTCAGATTCATCGTTTGCGGATCATGACAATCAGCACAACCAATAGGATTTACAACTTCACATCCATGTTCACTCCATGCGGCTTTATAGAAATCTTCAATTCCTTTTTCCTGCATCATACGGGGAACATCCGGACTTTTACAAGCCCAGCAGGTAGAAGGTTGCATATCTTTTACATCATCGCCGGGTGTGCCGGTGCGAAGCGTGTGAGTAACGTCTTCAATGGCATACATATGGCCGCGCGGAGCCGAATAATCTCTTGAAAAAGCATATCCTGCCCAAAGAACAACCATTTCGGGCCGGCTTTCCAGCTGATCTTCCGTCATATTACCCAGATGCTTACTGCTAAAATCCATGTTCTTAGTTTTTTTCCAGGTATCATATTCGCGGGGATAATTTAATCCCCATTCTTCATTTTTGGCATTTATACCGTTTATTTCTATTTTTTTATTTGCATAAAGTGTTGCAATTTCAGCTCTGCGTTCGGTAATCGAAGCGGCAAGCATGCCAAGAAAAAAAACTCCGGCTACAACAATAATAAATATCCCCCAACCAATCAGAAGATTTTTTTTACTCAATATAGGTGATTTTTTTAGCATAATTTATTTATTTATTTATTTTTAGTGTTCATCATGTTTTTCAGCCATCCGGGAACGGGCGAAGCAGGCATAGGCGCAATCACATGCGGAGACGATGAGATATTGCTCACCACCGTATGAGGTATATTGCGATGACAATCCCAGCAAGCTTTTCCTTCGCCTGTTTTTTTCTGAGTGTATTCAATCATGCCGGTATTTACAAACTCAGTATTGAGCTGTGTATGACATCTGATGCAATTATTCATGATTACATTGCTGCTGGCTTCGCGGGCGCGTATAACTTGCGGCTCGGCTTTTAAGGTAAAAACAGCCGAATGATAGAGTCCGTCTACTGCTTTGAAATAATATTTATTAAATGCATTATCCTGAGGTACATGGCAGTCGTTGCAGTTGGTATTATTGCCATGCGAACTGTGCATCCACGACTGATAATAGGAGGTCATAATGTGACAATTTATGCAGGCCGAAGGATCATCAGAAGCATAGGTATGTACTCTTGCAACATAAACGATATATGCACCCAATCCTACAAATACGCCTCCGACTGCAAATAAGAGCAAAATCAGGCTCCGCGGAATATTATTGATATATTTTCTCATCCTCTGAGTTTGTTATTTATTTAGATGACAAACATAAAAGAATGAATTTAAATTATTCGTAACCAATGTTACGAGTAATCGTTTTTTTTCTATATATTTTTGCGCAAAATTTTTACAATGTATTCCCCTCGCAAAAACAACAGGACTAATTTATGGCATAAATGGCTGGGACTTATTTTGGCCTTCTTTGCTTTGATGTTTGCT
>CAMTPG010000198.1 GCA_947074335.1 uncultured Parabacteroides sp. | reverse complement strand
TTTGAAAAGCCCAAATCGTAATACATGCCTGAAAGAATTAACACATCTTTCGGCACATTGGCATCGGCATAAATATAGACGCCCACTAACGGACTGCGATACACCTGACTGATCCAGGGTTTAAATTCGGCCGTCAGCGGCTGATTTGCGGCAAGGAGATTGCCGTTCCAGTCGGCTACGGGCGAATTGCCCAGATATTGCACGCGAATCAGGCCGTTTTGTGCGGTGCCATAGTCGCTGATTGCCTCTTCTAATCCGACATACTGCCCAAATTCGAGTGCCGTGGGACTGACAGCCTGATCATTATCGATCCAGCCGCCTGCCGCAACCGAACGTTCGGCAATATCTTTTGACGAAAATCCGCGGAAGGTGCGGCCAAAGCTGCCTTTTGTAAAACGAAATTCAGCCTCGCGCGGGAGTTGCAGCGTAATGGAACGAAACAGATAACTGCCCGTGATTTGATGCGGAACATCGGTCCATGTGGCGCCCTGATCGGCACTGTGCTGAATTTTCCAGTTCTTTTCGTTGCACAGGGCGGACATATCTTTTACTTCGCGGTTGAATTTGATCTCTAACTGATTATCGGCAATGATATGGACATGCTCAACAGCCAGCGGCGCATAAGCTTTTGTATCGGGTGCGTAATTGTCGGCTTGCGTATGCCAAAACCAGGGCATGGCCGAACGAACACCATCGAGGCCGTTATCAAATCCTTCATGGTTTTCGCTGGAGAAATACTCCCATTCGCCAAAGATGCCGCAAAGCGGACGGTAAAGAGCCGGATCATAGGCTTTCAGCTCTTCGCGGGTATTGACAGGGCCTGCCTCATCGTGCCATTTGCCATCTGCCGATTCGGGGATGAATTCATAAAAGATCATCGTGCCACAGACAAAATAATCTTCCAGGCTTTTCATCATGCGGTGGCCGGGATACCGGTTTTGTTTCAGGGCATCGGCATAGGCTGCGGCGATGTGTTGATCATATCTGTAATCGTCGGCATCGTTGTAAACACTCAGCGGAACGCGTCGGCAGCCCAAAGTTGCGCCGGCTTCGGAACCATCCACGGCAACTTGCCAGAACAAACGGGCGAAGGCTTCGCCCAAATAAAAATAGTCGCTCTGTGTGCGCAACATGTCGCCATCGCTTTGCTGCCGCATCACATCATCGGCTGTGGCTGCAATCACCGGCTTTTCGGGGGTGCCGGCTATCACACGGCGTGTCTGATAATCGTCGGGGTTAAAAAGCTCGCGCCATTCCGGAGCTTCATATACGGATTGATCGGTTCCTACTAAGACGATCTGCAAACCGTGATCTACTGCATTTTGGGTGATTAATTCGGCACGGCCCGTCATGCGGTGAATGCCGCCTGCGGCATAATCGATTACATGTTCGTTCGAATAGGCAACGCCCTGACGGGTATCGTGTTCGGCGCGCGTATTGCAAGCGGCGGTGCCGGTGGCTGTCAGTTTCGATTTAGATCCGATGTTTGTGTAATCATAAAAGGGTTTCCACTGCGCTGCCATGGATTGGTCTTTTAAATGCACCTTCACGCTTGCGGCAGCTACCGGGCCTGCAACGGCCTGTGTATTTTCGTTGGGTGTACGGGCATTTCCGGTTTTTCCGCGTAAGGTGCCTGTGGCTAACGGCTCTTTTAATCGAAGATTGATGACGGGAGCATCAGCATAGGGACCGAAATCGAAATAGGATAAATAGGTGTAATCGGCCGGTTTTCCGGCTACGGTGATTTCGAACTGGTCGTAGACTTGTTGCGCATTGAGCGGTTTTACCGGACAAACAATCTCCAGTTCTTGTGCGGTAATCAGGTTGACTGCCTTCATCTGAAGGGTTTTCGAATCGGTTTGTTGAATCGTTTTTCCGTTTACAGGCAGCTGACAGAGCGCCAGCAAAAGGAAAAGGGCAAATGTCATTTGTTTTTTCATCTATATATTATTTAGGATTCAACAAAATTAAAGATTAACCGGTATAAACGAAATAGTCACGCTTTAAAAAGTATAAAACTAATTAAAGCGTGACTATTTATTTTGAAATTATAATTCAGACTCAGGCTGTACCGAATTATTTTTTTACATGAAATTTCAATCCATCCAGTTTATCCCAGGCTCCGCGTGTAAAATCGGGCACCTCAACCGGCATAGAGTTGTTTTCGAGCGAAATAGCTGATAATTCGATCGGGGCACACCATTCGGCCAGATCGTATACGTCCATATCCAGCGGAAGTCCGTTTTGCAAACAGTAAATCAGGCGATAATCCATGATAAAGTCCATACCGCCGTGACCGCCTACTTTCTTGGCTGTTTCGATCAGCTCATCGTTCACGATGGGATGCTGATAGGCTTTCAGCAATGAATCTCTCATCTGTACGGGAACGAAGCTGTGACCGTCGAGATTTTCATGATTTTTGTTTTCCACATTGCTCTGTCCGCCAAATGATTCTTTGGTCAGCGCAAATCCCTGTACCGGATATTTATTGGCAAAACCTTTTGTACCGGTAAGCTGATACATACGGTTGTACGGGCGCGGTGTGGCTACATTGTGCTGGATATTGATTGTTTTACCTTTCTCTGTTTTGATCAGGGTAATGGTGTGGTCGCCGTTGCGGAAGTTTTCAGTTACATCGCGACCTTGTGTGCGTTCGATAAATTCGGGGATAGCAACTGTTTTTGTCTGGAATGCCGACAAATAGTTCATTTTGTCACCACGGTGAATATCTAATACCTGACAAACCGGGCCGAGGCCGTGAGTAGGATACAAATCGCCGTAATTGTTGATGTTATATTGCAAACGCCAGTCGTTCCAGTAATCTTTCCAGAACGGTTCGAGGTTATGAATATAGGCGCCTTCTGTATGAAGCACTTCGCCGAAAAGGCCCTGTTGTGCCATATTCAAAGCAGTAAGTTCGTAGAAATCGTATACACAGTTTTCGAGCTGCATACAGTGTTTGCGTGTCTGTTCTGAGGTATTGATCAGATCCCAGATTTCCTGCATGTTCATGGCCGAAGGTACTTCGATGGCAACGTGTTTTCCATCTTTCATGCCCTGAACACCCATCATGGCGTGTGTGCCCCAGTCGGTTGCAATATAGATCAGATCCAGATCGGGCATAGCCGAAAGTTCGCGCCATGCATCTGTGCTTCCGTAAAACATTTTGGGTTCGGGATTGCCGGCCTCAACAACGCGTTTGGCTACTTTTTCAACGCGATCCTGTTCTACATCGCAAAGTGCGGCAATTTCAACGCCTTCGATGTTCATCATACGTACTACGGCTCCGGGTCCTCTCATGCCCAGTCCGATAAAACCGACACGGATATTCTCCATGGGTTCGGCGGCAAACTGCAACATATCCTGCTGGCCTGCGGGTTTGGCCGGTGTTTCAGTTACAAAAACGCCTTCCTGGTTACGCGTTACGGGAACTGAATAATTCGTTGATACCTTGTCTGCACAGGAAATGCAGCAAGTGGTTAGCAGAACACCTGCTAAAAGTGATAAAAAGCTTTTTTTCATGCTATTAAAACAGTTGTGAATCCATTTGTTTTGTTAGATTCTAAGTTAGTAATTTAAGTTTGTTTATTAATGATTAATAGTATTATCTATAAACAAAAGTCTGTTTAAATGTAGTATTCAAACAGTTTTGAAAGTGCATTTACAGATGCAAATATATAGTATTTTCTCAAGGAACCATAAAAAAACACAATAAAACCGATATATATTTCAAACAATCATTTTCAACAATAAGTCTGCAGGAAACAGAACGCTGTTTCGATGCTATTTTTTGCGCTGTTCCCGCTTCTGTCGTCTGAAAAAATCGCCGTTGGCCTTGCTGCCTTTGTAGCGGCTCTTTTCTTTTTTTCCGGCCAGCCTGTCGTCTGCTGCCTGCAGGGCTTTGGTTAATGCCATATTGGCGAAGGTGTGACCGGCCACTACGGGAATTGATTTTTTCATCAATTTCTGGATATTTATCAGCATCTCTTTTTCTTCGGGTGTACAAAGGGTGATGGCTAATCCCTCTTTTCCGGCTCTTCCGGTACGGCCTACCCGATGGATATAGGTGGCGGCTTCCTGAGGCAGTTCATAATTAAAGACATGCGAGATGTGCGAAATGTCAATTCCGCGGGCGGCTATATCGGTAGCGATAAGTATGGGCAAACGGGCGCTGCTGAAATCCTGCAGGATCGAATCGCGTGCCTGTTGCGAACGGTCCGAGTGAATTCGGTCGCACACAAAACCTGCCTGTTGCAATTGCTGATGGAGTGCATCGGCGCTTTTGCGGGTTTTGGTGAAGAGGATGGCGGAAACGACCTCTTTCTTGCGCAAAAGTTCGGTAAGCAGGTTACTTTTGTTTGCTTTTTCCACATAATACACCTTTTGTTCGATCAGTTGGGCGGCATCGGGAGCAGCAGATACTTCGTGAACAAAGGGATTACTAAGGATTTTTTCGCTCAATGTTTTTACTTCTGCAGGCATGGTGGCCGAAAATAACAGGGTGTTTTTTCCGTCGGGCAGCTGTGCCGTTATGCCGGCGATGTCTTCTTCGAAGCCCATATCCAGCATCCGGTCGGCCTCATCGATAACAAATTGTTCAACAGCCGACAGGTTGATGGCCCGGCGTGTAATGAGGTCGACCAGCCGGCCGGGCGTGGCAACAATTAATTCCGGGCTGTTTTGCAGCGCTTCGATCTGATCTTCGATGGGAACACCGCCGTAAATCAACCCATAATTGAGTTGTACGGGTGCATTGAATCGGGCGATGACCTGACCAATCTGCCGGACTAATTCGCGGGTGGGCACAAGAATCAAGGCTTTTATTTCGGAACGGGCGCCGGTTGTAAGTGTATTGTGAAGCAGCGGAATAACAAATGCACCGGTTTTGCCGGTTCCCGTTTGTGCCACGGCTAATACATCGCGTTTATCCCGAAAAACCGGAATAATGGCCTGTTGTATCGGGGTGGGCGTTTCGAAACCTTCTTGCTTAAGAAGTTCAACCAACCGGGGATCTATCTGTAAATCGTTGAATGTCATACGTAATTTGTGTGCCTGTTTTAACGAACGGGATTTTCGGCATTCGTTGTCTGCTGCAAAATTACAATATAATTCAGAAACGGCTTAATGTAAGCAGGGTAATTTCGGGCCAGGCGCCAAAGCGGAAGGGCACATTGCTGCCGGTTCCGGAATTGATATACAGCAATTGCGGGCCCGACGAATAGAGACCGGCCCACTCTTCGTGTGTCAACATCGA
>CAMTPG010000197.1 GCA_947074335.1 uncultured Parabacteroides sp. | reverse complement strand
TGATTGTGCGCCGCATCGGGCGATTCCGGTCGCGCATTCTGTTTGCCGTCTTTATCCTGCTGGCTACCCTGTATTTTCTGGGGCTCTCGTATGTTACACCTACCACCACCTTATTATATATCGGCATTTTTCTACTCTGGGGCAGCTACGGAATGGCCACGATTGTGGTTTATACCACTGCCATGGATTGTGTGCGCCCCGGGCGCGAAGGCACAGATTTCACCATTCAGACAGTTATCACCCATTTAGGCGGCATGATCATGGCCATTTTGAGCGGGCGGCTGGCCGATCACACCGGTTATCACGGACTCTTTCTGTTCGAAGTCAGCATTGCGCTGACCTCCCTGATCTATATTTTATTAGTCTTCAGAAAAAATAAACCCATTTTATGAAACAGGAGATTATCCAAAAATACAATGTGCCTGTGCCCCGATATACCAGTTATCCGCCGGCCAATTATTTCGACACCTCATTTGATGAAGAAGATTACCGCAAGGCGATCCGTCAATCCGACAGACAGCAGCCCGCAGAGATCTCTTTTTATCTGCACATTCCCTTCTGTGCACAACTTTGCCATTATTGCGGCTGCAACTCCTATCCGTATGCAGATAAGGAGCAGACAAATCAATACATCCGGGCCCTGCATAAGGAGATTGAGCTGATTACAGGCGAGCTCAATCCTGCGCGAAAAATTGCCCAGATTCATTATGGTGGCGGCACGCCGACACTGCTGCCGGCCGAAAAGATAAAAGCCTTAAACGAGGATCTGCTGCAACGATTTGAAACCATCGACCGGCCGGAGATCGCCATCGAATGTCATCCCGGCTGGCTGAACCGCGAACAATGGAAACAGCTGATGCAGTGCGGTTTTAACCGGTACAGCATCGGCGTGCAGGATTTTAACCCCGAAGTACTGAAGCTGGTAAACCGGCAGCCCGCGCAACTTCCCGTCGAAGAAATCACAGCCATGCTGCATGATCAGGGCGCCCGTGTAAATCTGGATCTGCTCTACGGCCTGCCGCATCAGAGCGTTGCCGGTTTTACCGAAACACTGGAGCGCGCCATCCGCATCCGCCCCGACCGGCTGGTCGCATTTTCGTATGCGCATGTGCCCTGGGCCTTTCCGCGGCAAAAAATACTGGAGACATACGGCTTGCCCGACAGTGAAACCAAAAGCAGACTCTACGAAACGGCGCGCCGCCTTTTAACCGAAGCCGGCTATAAAGCCATCGGACTCGATCATTTTGTATGGCCCGATGATGAGCTGTATCAGGCATTGCAGCACGGACAACTGCACCGCAATTTCCAGGGATATTGCACACGCCGCACCACCGGACAAGTCTATGCTTTCGGCGTTACGGCTATCAGTCAGCTGGCCTCGGCTTACGCCCAGAACACCAAAGATCTGAGTGCCTATATCCGTCTTGTCGGCGAAAACAGACTGCCTGTTTGTAAAGGATATTCACTGACGGAGCAGGAACAAATTACCCGCACCGTCATCGAAACGCTGATGTGCAACTATCAGATCGACTGGGATCATGTGGCGCAACAATGCCGGAAATCGCCCGAAGAGGTGAAAGCCGCCATCGGTTACAACGAAGCCCGGCTCCGGGAATTTGCCGCCGACGGTCTGATCCGTTTCACCTCCCGAAAACTGGAAATGACAGAGGCCGGCGCTCTTTTTGTACGCAATGTAGCCGCTTCGTTCGATAAACTGATGCTGCATTCCGAAAAATCATTCTCCAAACCTGTCTGATTATGGAAAAAGAAATTGTTATTATTGGCGCCGGACTCACCGGTCTGACACTGGCCTTTCTGTTGAAACAACAGGGAAGGTCGATTCTGTTACTGGAAAAAGAAACACGTACAGGCGGCCAGATCCGCACCTTCCGCGAAGGCGGATTCTGCTTTGAAAGCGGTCCGAACACCGGCGTTATCTCCTGTCCCGAAGTGGCCGAGCTCTTTCAGCAGCTTGCCCCGAACGGCGACCTGCTCGAAACAGCCCGCGAAGAATCCAAGCGTCGCCTCATCTGGAAAGGAGACCGGTTTGAGCCGCTTCCTTCCGGTTTATTATCGGCCATTCGCACGCCGCTCTTCAGCCTGCGCGATAAACTGCGTATATTAGGTGAACCTTTTCGGGCCGGCGGTGTTAATCCCGATGAGACAGTTGGCGAACTGACCGAAAGAAGACTTGGCAAATCCTTCCTGCAATATGCTGTCGATCCCTTTTTGTCGGGCGTTTATGCCGGCGATCCGATGAAACTGGTAACCCGGCATGCGCTGCCTAAACTTTATCGGCTCGAACAGGAGTACGGCAGTTTTATCAGAGGAAGTCTGGCCAAAGCAAAACAACCCGTTACGGCTCGCGATAAACTGGCCACCAAACAGGTTTTTTCAACCTGCGGCGGCTTAGAATCGCTGATCCGGGCGTTGACAAAAGCGGTGGGCGAAGCACAAACGGAAACCGGCGCCCGCAACATTCGGATTCATCCGCGGAATGAAAAATGGGAAGTACGGTACGAAACCGAAGCCGGAACAAAGAGCCTCGAAGCCCGATATGTTATCACAACCGTCGGCGCCTATGCCCTGCCCGCTTTGTTGCCCTTTCTGCCGGATGAAGAGTTGATGCCCGTAAGCCGGCTGCATTATGCACCGGTGATGCAGGTAAGTGCAGGATTCTGCAGCACAGGCGGAGTTAATTATCAGGCATTTGGCGGATTAATCCCCTCCTGCGAAAAGAAACGTGCGCTGGGCATTCTCTTTCCATCGGCCTGCTTTCGTGAACGGGCACCCCGGGAAGGAGCGCTGTTTTCCTTTTTTCTTGGCGGCGTAAAACAGGCAGAGCTGCTGGAGCTTGACGATGAAGCAATCCGGAAACTGGTTATCGGATACTGCCATGAAATGCTGAAGATACCCGACGAAATCACGCCGGATCTGATTCGCATTTTCAGGCATCCGCAGGCCATCCCGCAGTATGATAAAAACAGTGACGACCGGCTGCGGGCAATCCGGAAAATAGAGAGCCGGTTACCCGGATTGATTTTAGCCGGAAACCTGCGCGACGGAATCGGCATGGCCGATCGCATCCGGCAGGCCGTCAGCATTGCTAATCAATTTATTAACATATAAAAAGGAATTAAATATGGCAGATGAATCAAAAATAAATACACCTGATAACGAAGCTGTTATACAGAAATTTGTAGAAGTTGCCCGTTTTACCTTTCCGGCCGATGCGCAAACTTTGATGGCTTTATTACGTTCGGAAGGAATAGATTGCTATCTTCGCAATGAAATTAGTGCGCAGGTAATGGCCGGTTACGGAGATATTGATGCACGCGTGGAGATTGCCGAAGAGGATGTGCCGCGTGCCCTGGAGGTGATGAAAGCCGGCGGTTACGAAATTCCAAACGAAGATGAAACTGTGGAAGAGATCCGGAAAGCCCACGGCTGGTTCAGCAAGATCCCGCTGATCGGCAGACTGGCTTTCGAGAAGCAGCTCATTATCATTCTGATTGTGGTAGCTGTATTTCTGGCGCTTATCATCTTTTTCGGATCACTGATTTCGTCGAAACCCATTTAATAACAAAACGCATTTATGGCGAGACGAAAAATTTCCAATACCCAGGCAGTCTTTATCATTCTGTTTTGGGGCTTTTTATGCTACCTGCTGATTACCAGTAGCGAAAAATTCACCTTCGATGTGATTTTTGCCATTGTGGCTTCGGGTATCATTGTGTTTGTACCTTTATATAAAAACATCCGGAATCGGAACAAGGAGGAATAACACCCGAAAGGGGATGGATTGCCTGCCTTTTATTTTATATCTTAGCTTCGTTAAATTAGCAAAATATGATTGCACAACAACTATTACAACTCTACCTGGATTATACGGGAGAAAAAGCCACAGATTTTACCGAACTGCCTTCGTCGGGTTCAAATCGCCGTTATTTCCGCCTCAGCGGGCCGGTTTCACTGATTGGTGTAAGCGGCACTTCGGTCGAAGAGAATGAGGCCTTTATCTATATGGCTAATCATTTTCATGAAAAAGGATTGCCGGTTCCGCAGGTCTGTTGCCAGTCGGAGGATAAAACCTGTTATCTGCAGCAGGATCTGGGCGATTTACTGCTTTTTCAGGCCATCGAAAAAGGACGCAGAACTTGTGTTTATGATGATAAAGAGCGCAGCCTGCTTCATAAAACCATGGCGTTGCTGCCGGTTTTACAATATAAGGGAGCCGAAGATTTCGACTTCTCCAAATGCTATCCGCAGCCCGAATTTAACCGGCGTTCCATCCTTTGGGATTTGAATTATTTTAAATACTGTTTTCTGAAAGCTACCGGCATGGAATTTCAGGAAGACCGGCTGGAAGATGATTTTCAGAAAATGAGCGATGCCCTGCTCGAAGAAGATACACCCACATTTATGTACCGCGATTTTCAGTCGCGCAATGTGATGATACAAAACGACGAACCCTGGTTTATTGATTTTCAGGGCGGTCGGCGCGGACCTGTTTATTACGATGTGGCCTCCTTTTTATGGCAGGCCAAAGCGCAATATACCGGAGAGTTGCGCGAGGAGCTGATCGATGTCTATCTGGATTCGCTCAAACAGTTTAGGGTAATCGATAAAGCGCATTTCCATAACCGGTTACGTCATTTTGTTTTGTTCCGCACCCTGCAGGTGCTGGGCGCTTACGGCTTCCGCGGTTATTTCGAGAAAAAGCCGCACTTCATTCAGAGTGTGCCTTTTGCCATCAGCAACCTGCGTCAGCTGCTGAAAGAGGGATTTCCCGAATACCCGTATCTGAGTCGCGTGCTGAACGAACTCACCGAGCTGACCCAGTTCTCCGACGATCTGCAAAAACATCTGCTCGAAGTTAAAATTGTGAGCTTTGCCTATAAAAAAGGAATACCGAACGATACCAGCGGCAACGGCGGCGGATTTGTTTTTGACTGCCGCGCCATCAACAATCCCGGAAAATACGAGCGATACAATGCATTTACCGGACTGGATGAATCGGTAATCCGCTTTCTCGAAGAAGACGGCGAAATTACCACCTTTCTGGAGCATGTCTATCAACTGGTTGATGCAGCCGTAAAACGTTATATGGATCGCGGATTTACCAACCTGATGATTTGCTTCGGCTGCACCGGCGGGCGCCATCGCTCGGTGTATTCGGCCCAGCATCTGGCCGAACATCTGCATCGCAAATTCGGAGTTAAGATCAATTTGAAACATCGCGAACAAAATATCGAACAATCATTTAACGCACTTGTATGAAAGCAATGATTTTTGCAGCGGGAATGGG
>CAMTPG010000196.1 GCA_947074335.1 uncultured Parabacteroides sp. | reverse complement strand
CTAAGTAAACACTAAGTAAACACTAAGTAAACACTAAGTAAACACTAAGTAAACACTAAGTAAACATTATTAAGTACTAAGTAGATGTTAAGTAGATGCTAAGTAAGCACCAGTTAAATATTCAGGATAAACACCAGGATAAATACTCATATAATTACCCTAAAAAATGAAACTCTCCATTATCATTGTCAATTATAATGTAAAATATTTTACAGAGCAATGTCTGAATTCGGTACGTGCCGCTACTTTGGGACTTGAAACCGAGGTGTTTGTGGTAGATAACAACTCATCAGATGATTCTGTAAATTACCTGAAACCGCTTTTTCCGGAAGTTCATTTTATTGCCAATTCAGATAATCCGGGTTTTGCAAAGGCCAATAATCAGGCTATCCGGCAGAGTACAGGCGAATATGTATTGCTGTTAAATCCCGATACAATTGTGGGAGAGGAGCTGTTTCGTTCGTTGCTTTATTTTATGGATGAACATCCCGAAGCCGGCGCTGCGGGTGTTAAAATGATCGATGGACATGGCGTTTTTCTGCCCGAAAGTAAACGGGCTTATCCTTCGCCGTGGGTTTCGTTTTGTAAAATATTCGGGTTGGCAAAGATCTTTCCTAATTCACCCAAATATGCAAAATATGCATTGCCATATTTAGACGAAAATAAACAGCATGAAGTAGAGGTTTTGGCAGGTGCTTTTATGTTTATGCGCAGAGCTGCATTGGATAAATCGGGTTTTCTGGACGAAGATTTCTTTATGTACGGCGAAGATATTGATTTGTCGTATCGCATTGTACAAAGCGGCTTTAAAAACTATTATCTGCCCGAACGCATTTTGCATTATAAGGGCGAAAGCACCAAAAAGTCGGATGTAAAATACATCAAATCATTCTATGGCGCCATGCTGATTTTCTACCGCAAGCATTATCCTGAATCCTCTTTTTTGATGCAGAGTCTGATAAAAAGTGCCGTTTTGGGTAAAGCAACACTTTCGGGCATCGGTGGAAAGTTGGGCTTTAAGAAAAAGCCCCAGGTAAAGCACAACCGGTTACTTATTTTATGTAACGAAGCTCATTTTGAACAGGCAAAATCGGCATTAACCAAACTTATGCCCGAGCTGGAATATGTAAATCTGTGGGATCTGGACAGCGAGCATGTAATGGATGCCATTTGCCGGCGTAATCAGATGAAAGGTTTTACGGATATTGCTTTTTGTTATCCCGATGTACGCTTTGAGCAAATGTTGCTTTTTATGGATAAAATGGTAAATAAAAAGACAAATTATCATATCTTTAACCTGCAGAATAACTGTATAATCTCTTAAATTATGAGCTATTTATTAAACCAAGAACTCCAATTACGTGCTCCCGAACCCGAAGATCTGGATTTTCTGTATCAATGGGAAAATCATTCGGATTGGTGGCATCTCGGCGCAACACTTTCGCCCTATTCGCATTATGCCCTGAAAAAATACATTGCCGAAGCGAATCAGGATATTTATACAACACGGCAACTGCGACTGATGGTGGATCTGAAGACACAGGATAAAACCATAGGAATGGTCGATTTATACGATTTTGATCCTTATCACAGGCGTGCCGGCATGGCTGTTTTAATGGATCCGGCTTATCATCAGCAGGGTTTTGGCAAACAGGCTGTCGAGATGATGATTCAGTATGCTTTTGGTTTTCTGAATCTGCATCAGCTTTATGTACACATTCCGGTAGAAAATATACCCAGCATTAAACTTTTTACAGGTTGCGGATTCCGGGAGACCGGAAAACTGACTGATTGGCTGCTTGTTACCGACGAATCGGATGGCGGCTATATGGATGTGCAGGTAATGCAGTTGAAATCGGATAAACTCTGATACGGCTAATAAGGAATTATCATCGGATAATCAGAAAGCACGTCGGATTTTAAATAGAATATACCAAATGATCGGTTGTATTTTATCTATAATCGATGTGCAATCATTGAAGAATCATTTTTTGCCGGATATCAGGTATTTGTCTGATTATCTGATAGGATATGCATATAACTGACTTGTAATCGGATTTTATATCTCTGATTGCAAGCATACATAAAGATGATATATCTGTAATTATTGTATTACAGATATATTCTTAGAATAAAGAAAACAGGAAGCATAGACTATGCATCCGAAACACCGGACTCTGTCTTTATTCATCCGGATATAAATTATCCGGGAAATCTGAATTACCTGCAAACATCATTGAGGAGTTTTAATTTAACCTCCTTCAGGGGTTTTAATTCAAATAAGGATCCTTCGGATATTTCGTCCAGTTTTCATATTTACTGCCCATCGAGGATAGGGTTGATTTCCAAAATTCTTCGCCTTCTGCCTGTAACAGTTTGCGGAAATTGGCTTTACTTACTACCCACGAATTTTTCTCAATTTCGCTGCCTAACTGGCCTTCGGTCCATCCCGAATATCCGAGAAAGAATTTCACCTTGCCTGCAATTGGATTACCTTGTGCAATATAATTACGTAAATCATCGAAGTTACCGTCAAAATAAAGATGATCATTAATACTTACCGTATTTGATACTACTTCTTTTCCTAACGAATGAATGAAAAATAAACGATCAGCACAAACCGGGCCACCTAAGAAAATAGGCATGGCATCAGCCTCTTCCAGATCGGGAAAAAACGAGTTAACAAGCAGGTCGGTTTTTTTATTCAATACGAAACCCAGCGAGCCCTCTTTTTCATGCTCTACCAATAAAACAACGGATCTCTGAAAATAAGCATCACGAAGAAAAGGTTCTGAAATAAGGATACTTCCCTGCGCGGGAATAACATCATTATGTGTGATTTTAAAAAGGTCATTATATACTGCCATTGCTACATATTTTAGATAAGATTCTGAAAACACCGACAATATATAATTTTTGAGCTCAAAAAACAAATAATAAATCAGCTTTCATGTTAAGGATGTATAAAAATGAAAGCTGATTTATACTGTTTTACAACGAATGATTGGACTTAAACAATTTTAATCGCTCTTTCAGCAAATCGTATTGATGAGGTTTTATAAATGAAGTACAGGCACGTAATCCTTCCTGATGACTGCCGGTGGTGCTTAACGAAATTGCACTTATTCCATAATATATTAACTCTTCCATCAGTTTACCGCCGGTCATTCCAGGATAGGCAATGGTGAAATAAAAACCATCAGCAATGGGCTGATCCAAATCCTGATTATATACAATGGTAAAACCGTTATCGGTAAAGATTTTTTTCAATTTTTCGGCTCGTTTTCCATATTCCTGTACTTCGGATACAAAATCGAACTGTCCGTCGGATGCGGCTTTGAACATGGCTGCGAGGGCGAGTTGTGCCGAATGACTGGTTCCCGACGAAAGTGCATACAACACACGGTGAATATATACCGAACCGAAGGTGCCGCCGCCGTATCGTTTTGTGAGTCCGTCGAACTGTCGGTGATACAATTTATCCGAAATCGCAGTTATGGCAATGCGCTGACCGGCATAACTAAATGCTTTTGAACCCGAAATCTGCAAGATGTAATTATCCGTATATTTGGCTACCGATGCCTGAAAAGGCGCTTCGAAAGGTTTGCCCAGCGGTTTACGAAAATCCATGGCAAAATAGGCCAGATCTTCAATGACAATGGTATCGTATTTTGTGGCCAGTTCGCCGATGATGCGAAGCTCCTCTTCGGTAAGACAAATCCAGGCCGGATTATTCGGATTCGAATAGATAACAGCCGCAATGTTGCCCTTTTCGAGATACGATTCGAGGATGCCGCGCAGTTTTTCGCCGCGATACTCATACACATCAAACGATTCATGCTGATAGCCCATCACAATGAGTTGTTGCTTTTGCACCGGAAAACCGGGATCGATAAAAAGAATCGTATCCTTTCCGGCAGTGCATTGCCCGCAAGTCAGAAACGAGGCGTAAGTGCCCTGCATAGAGCCGGTTACCGGAACGCATCCTTCGGGCGATATATCTATATCGATAAAAGCTTTGATAAAACGGGCAGCTTCTGTTTTCACTTCGGGCGCACCGTTAATGTTTGGATATACAGAGGCTATGCCGTTTTCGAGCGCTTTGATTTCGGCTTCCACGCCTACCTGCGCCGCCTTCAAACCCGGAACGCCCATCTCCATATGAATAAATTCGGTGCCAGTTTTTGTTTCCAGCTCGGTTGAAATAGCAACCACTTCGCGGATAGTAGCGTGGCCAAAATCGGACAAGTTGTAACTTTTTATCACTTCCTGTGCCGTATTGTAATCAATGGGTGTTTGATTCATGATAGTTTACTTTTGAATGAAGTGCAAAAATAACAAAATATCAGAATCAACGCGCCTGTTTAGGCCGGAAAGCGATGGTTTATGACCGGCAGAACATTCTTTTTTCCGCTTTGTTATATCTTCAAAACATACCCTGTACTTTATTATTAATAAAAAGATGTGATATGGAAACAAAGAAAAACGGAATCGAAGGCAAAGTAGTTGCCATCACCGGCGCAAGCAGCGGAATCGGTTTAACCACGGCCCGCCTTTTAGCCGGTTACGGAGCCAGCGTAGTGCTGGGCGCTCGCAGTAAAGATAAAATAGAAGCTGTTGCTGCCGAGATTGAAAAGGCTGGCGGCAAAGCACTGGCCGTTGTCATGGATGTAACCAAGCCTGAAATGGTAGATCAGTTTGTGGCACAGGCTGTTCAGCATTTCGGAAAACTGGATGTGATGATTAACAACGCCGGTCTCATGGCGTTTGCTCCGCTGGATAAACGGAAAATAGACGAATGGAATGCCATGATCGATATCAACATAAAAGGTGTATTGTACGGCATTGCGGCTGCACTGCCGCAGTTCGAAAAACAGAATAGTGGACATTTTATTACTATTTCGTCGGTGGCAGGCATTACTACTTCCGGCATCGGATCGGCTGTTTATACCGGAACCAAATGGGCAGTTCGTGCCATTACCGATAGTTTGCGTCAGGAAGTGGCCGGAAAAGTAAGAACCACAACACTTTATCCCGGCGCCATCAATACCAATCTGGTAAACGGTACCACAGATAGCGAAAGTGCCGCTTTTGTGAAGAAATTTTATGATGAAGAGGCCATTTCGCCCGAATGCATTGCCGAAGCCATTGCTTTTGCCATCAGTCAGCCCGACGATGTGAGTATAAATGATATTGTGGTTCGGCCCTCTTCGCAAATTATTTAAATTCGTTTTGGGATCCGGTTTAAAGCATTTGCCTTTCGATAATTGTCAAAAGGTCTTCCGACAATTGTCAAAAGGTCTTCCGATAATTGTCAAAAGG
>CAMTPG010000195.1 GCA_947074335.1 uncultured Parabacteroides sp. | reverse complement strand
AAAAACTCGGTGCGCGTAGGAACCGGCGTAATAAATAACGGATTTGTCTTCGATGCCCGCTATTCGAATATCCAAAGTGACGGATTTATTGATCGCGCCCGCGCGGACATGCATTCTTATTTTGCTTCGGCAGCCTGGTATGGCGAAAATACGCTGATCAAATTTCAGACCTTCGGAAGTGCAGAAGAGACTTATCAGGCCTGGAACGGTGTGCCTTCCGAATTGCTCAATACAGATCGCACTTACAATTCGTGCGGAAAATACAAAGAAGACGGGATTACAAAATTCTATGACAATCAAACCGATAACTATTGGCAGCAACACTATCACCTGATGGCCAGTCAACAACTGAATGAATCATGGAACATGAATATGACGCTTCATTATACCCGTGGCAAAGGCTATTACGAAGATTATAAAGCTGCCGCCAAATATAAGAGTTACAAGCTGCCCCCTTTTATAACAGCCGCAGGCGATACTTTGAGCAAAAGTGATCTGGTACGACGCAAATGGCTGGATAACCATTTTTACGGAGCTGTTTACAGTGCCAATTATCAAAGCGAGAAAATCCGTTTTTCGGGCGGCGCCGGTATCAATCGCTACGATGGTGATCATTTTGGCCGGGTTATGTGGGTAAAACAGGCTGCTGCTTTGCCCAATCCGGATTATGAGTATTATCGCAACACAGGCGAAAAGCTGGATTACAATGTTTACGGAAAAATCAACTATCAGCTCCTAAGTTCACTGAGCGGTTATCTGGATCTGCAATACCGCGGTATTCATTACACGATCAAAGGCAGTGATGATAAAGCAGGTGATAATGTACATGTAAATAAATACTGGAACTTCTTTAATCCGAAAGCCGGGCTGACATTCCGCAAAGGGCATCATACAGCATTTGCTTCGTTTGCCATTGCCAACCGCGAACCGAACCGCGATAATTTTACAGAGGCAGGAATTGGTGAACGTCCGCGCCACGAAACACTGTATGATTACGAAGCCGGTTACGGCTTTTCGACCGACCGGTTCCAGCTGGGCGCCAATCTTTATTATATGGACTACGACAATCAGCTGATTCTGACCGGAAAAATCAGTGAGATCGGCGAGGCGCTGACTTCAAATATAAAAAGCAGCTATCGTATGGGTATTGAGTTTACAGCCGGTATTGAAATTCTGCACTGGCTTTCGTGGAATGGTAATCTGACCTGGAGCCGGAATAAAATCAAAAACTTCTCGGAAAACATTGAAGTATTTGATGCCGACTGGAATTATCTGGGCGAACAGGAAACCCGACTGGGAACCACCGACATTGCCTTTTCGCCGGATCTTACCTTCAACAGCATCTTCCATTTTAACTGGAAACAGTTTAATGCCGGTTTTTACACCCAGTATGTAGGTCGTCAATATATTGACAACACATCGAGTAAAGATCGTTCGATCAATCCTTACTGTGTAAACAGTATCCGCATCGGTTATCAGATCAGACCGGCATTTATGCAGGCAGTTGATCTGGATTTTACGGTAAACAATCTCTTCAATGCCAAATACGAAACCAATGCCTGGGTTTACTCGGCGATGGTTGGCGGCGAACGCTATAAAGAGGATGGCTATTTCACACAAGCCGGAACGCATGTGATGGCCAGAGCGACATTCAGATTCTAATACGTTAACATGGAACAAATTCTTGAATACTTCGGAGTTGCCACAGGGTTGCTTTATCTCTTTTTAGAGATAAAGCAACATCGTTCCATGTGGATTGTGGGGTTTCTCACCTCACTGATTTATGTTTTTGTATTTTTCTTTTCCCGCTTCTATGCGGATATGTCGCTGCAGATTTATTATGTATTGATCAGCATCTACGGTTTTATACAATGGACACGCACAAATCGGAAGAATCAAAAACAGACGAGTCAGACAGATGGCGTTATTTACTATCAGCACTTAGGACTGAAAAAGGGATTGCTGGTCTTTGCCGCAATCGGTTTATTATTTGCCGGCATCCGTTATGTTCTGATTCAGTACACAGATTCGCCTTTACCTGCCGGCGATGCCCTGACTACGGCCGTGGGCATTGTTGCAACCTGGATGCTTGCCCGTCGCATTATCGAACACTGGTATTTCTGGATTGTGATTAATCTGCTTTCCGCGTACCTTTATTATATACGCGGACTTTATCCTACATTATTTCTGTATCTTTGCTATGCCCTGTTGGCAGTTGCAGGATTATATCTCTGGAAAAAGAAAGGAATAAAACAAAATGAAGATACCTTATAATTGTCTTATTGTTGCCGACGGATTATTCCCTAAATCCGATGCGGTACTGACATGTATGCGTGAAGCTGCATACAGCATAGCCTGCGACGGCGCTGTTGAAAAAATGGCTGCTGCCGGATTCGAACCCGATCTGATTGTTGGCGATCTGGACAGCCTCAGCGAACCCTTTCGGATAAAATATGCCGACCGGATCCGTCGGATCGGCAATCAGGAAAATAATGATCTGACCAAAGCTGTTATGGAGGCTCGCGAAGCCGGTTTCGAATCGGTCTGTATTGTCGGTGCTACCGGATTGCGCGAAGATCATACACTGGGCAACATCTCTTTGCTGGCGGATTATGCGCCGCATTTCCGCGAAATTTGCATGATCTCTGATTTTGGCTGTTTCATTGCGTTTGAACGCAGCTGCACATTGCCCTGTATTGCGGGACAGCAAATCTCTGTTTTTTCTTTGACGCCCGAAATGCCGGTCACAGTTTCCGGTCTGCGCTGGCCTATTCAGAACCGTCCGCTTTTATCTTGGTGGGAAGGCACATTAAATGAAGCCTTAACCGATCATTTCATGCTGGAGATTCTACCCGGTGCCCGGTTAATTGTTTATCTGGCCTCGCCGGCTGTTTAATCTTTTCCCGAAATCCGCTCGGGAATGTCATTCTGTCAGTCTTCTTTTAAAATCGAAGAAATAGCGCTTTTCGCACTACACTGCAGTGCATTTTTTGTTACACTGCAGTGAAATCCGAATTACACTGCAGTATAATTTTTTGCCGATAAATAGGGATCGAACATCTTGTAAAGGCTACTGCCATCCTGTCAGTCAATATCCACATATACATAAGTACAAAAGAAAATAGCCTGTCTGCAAATGCAGACAGGCTATTTTCTTTTCAAACTGTTATATCTAAAAGATTATAACTGTAATATTTCATCAGAAAAGATTCATTATTTAAAACTATCGAATAAGGCATTATCCGCTCTTTTCTTTTCAAGTTCTTCCAGATTCAGAGTTGCGCTTGGGATACCTGCGGCCTGTGCCTGTTTGAACAATTGTTCGGCAGCATCCAGATTACCTTCAAGCAGATTCAGCACACCTCTTGCATTTTGAGCAGCGGCACTATTGCCTGCTTTTGCCAGATAAGCAGCTGCGGCTGCAAAATTACCTTCCGAAATTGCTACATTGGCAGCATTCAGATTCGCTACAGGATCATCAGGATATAATTGTAATGCAATAGCAAATACTTCGTTATATTCTTTTGTTCCTTCATCATATGTATTTGCCACGGCAAACATTTCACTCAGACTCAGCTGCTTCGGATTGATCTTGATAATCTCGCGACCCTCTTCGGCTGTAAATTCGCGTACAATATAATCTACCTGATAATCTGAACGACGCAGTGACGGGAAGATATTTTCGAGTACATAACGATAAGGTTTACCACCGTCGAGTGCTTTCAGTTTCTGCTCTTTTACATCCGGAGCATCATTACTGTCGATAATTGTTAATACAGAACCGCGCGAAGGCACATCGTAATTAGCTTCTACGGCTTTGCGGAATCCATCCCAATCTTCAGGAACAGACGATACATTAAAGATGCTTGCAGGAAAATTATGTTTCTGCTCAATATAACGTTGTAATGCTTTTACACGATCCTGAGCCAGTTTTGTATTAAACTGATAATTACCTTCGGGCGAAGCATAACCGCGCAGAATAAGACCTTTCAAGGTAATATTCGGGTCGCTGGTTACCGTGCGGATTGTCTGATCAATTTTTGCCAGTTCGACAGCATTGTTTCTGAAGTTTGGCAAAATTTCGGATTTGGCTACCACGAAATCAAGATAAGCTGTTCCTACTTCGGCACGTTGTTTGATCATTTCAACTTCAGGAGTTACATAAACCAGCGTTACAGTTGGTTCGTAAGCCACATCCGGGCGAGTCAGTACAGTGCCCAATAATAAAGGATCGCCTGGCACATTGCCACCACAGGCACAGTTATCTGGAATCAAAAGCAACTCGGCACCTTTCATCCAGGGCTGGAAAGGAATTGTCATTTGATAATTCACCGTATTTAACCCTTTTTCTACCGGAATTACGGCATAAGGCTGCGGACCTTCCAGATTATTCAGATCCAGTTCACGGTTATATACTTTCTGCGAAACACGACCGTTAAACAGGATAACCGGCAATTCCAGTGACTGGCTGCCCTGTGTTAATACCGGAATCAAAGATAAAGCATCACGTTTTTTAAATTCAGATCCGTCTACCTTAATTAATACATCAATCGAGAGATTATTTCCACGTTGACGTAAATCATCGCAGGAAACCGTGATCTGACTTTTTGCCGCCGGAGCGATTACGAGTAGTAGCAATAATGCTACCATAAATTGTTTCATGTAATTTGTCTTCATGTTGGTAGCTTATTTAAAGAAGTAAATAATAGAGAGCGCAGCTTTAGTTACACCAAAATAATCTTTGTGCTCTTTTTTAATCATAGTCCCGCAATCAGCGCAAGGATATTTTTTATAATCTAAACGTGCCCAACCAACACCGATTTCGGCTTCCATGCTCCAACGATTGCCGAGTAACCACTGATAGCCATAACCAATACCAGCACCATAAAAAGTACCCTGATAACGATTCTGCTCCATGTTTTTGCTTAAAAACTTCATGCCACCCACATTAAATCCGCCGGCGTGTGCATGCAAACCTAAGAATTGACCATTAAATTTTTCACAAAGCCAGTAACGACCTTCGGGTTGTACCAACCAGTTTTTCCAGCGCGCATCTCCAAATTTCCAGCCATTATAGTTGCCGGAAACATCCAGAGTCCATTTAGGAGCAAGTCCGATCTCTGCGCCAAGATTAATTGTTGCAGTCGCATCATACAATAAATTCGACTTAACGGCAAACTTTTGTCCGTACATACTACCGGTAGCTATTAATAGAAAAAAGAGGACTAATAATTTTTTCATATTTATATATTTGTTATTTTACAAATCATCTATAAAAACAAATTTTGCACAAAAATATAATAATTTTTAAAAAATAACAATAGTTATTCAATTCTTTCTGTTAAGTATTCGAGTAATTTATCAAGATCGGAAGAGCACACGTCTGAACTCCAGTCACATTCAGAAATCT
>CAMTPG010000194.1 GCA_947074335.1 uncultured Parabacteroides sp. | reverse complement strand
GTTTGCGGAAATCCGGCTTTGTCGGCAAACAGGTTATTCAGATCGGCCAGCACTTGCAGCGTGCTGTCTTTTTGCAGCGCGATGCTGACGAATGGTTCGCTTAATACGGCCGTTTCAATCTTGCCGAGCAGCAATCCCTGCACAATTTCGGGCGGCGTGGCAAATGAATAATCTGCCTGAAATCCGGGCAGATGCGTTTCCAGATAATAACGCGCCAGAATATCGGGCGTTGTACCGGAACCAAAAAAGTGAATGATTTTCTTCGATTCATCAGCTGTCCCCGATTCCAAACCCGCCTCCGATTTTCCAACCAGATAAAGCGTGCCCCAAACCGGACAACCCAGCAATTCCAGTTTAACACCTTTATTATACAAATTCACTGCGCTAATCATCGGAAGCACGGCCACATCGGTTCCGCCTTTAATTAATTCGGCCTGCATGCGTTCGGGCGAATCGATCCATTCGATGATACAGGTTTTTCCGTTGATCACCGGCGGTTCATCCAGCCATTCGGCAAAAGCAATGGCCGACGGGCCGCGCAATACCGCAATCCGGATTTGTTCGTTGCCGCCTGTTTTTCTGCTGCAACTGCATAATAAAGTAAAAAGGATAATCGAAAAAGAGAGAAGTATAGTTTTCATATTATTGTATGTTTTTGTCTGGAATCATTCTTTTTTTGTCTGGAATCTTTCACAAACCTATATATAAAAAAATTAAGGATTGTCATCACGACAACCCCTAACCAACTTTGTTAACCTTAAATCTAATACTATTATGAAAAAACCACGATACAAATGTAGAGGTTTTTCAATACAAAATGCTATTTTATATATTAAAAACTGTTCATTGTTTCATAAAAAATGCAAACCTATGCCATTTCGGCTATTCCGTTGTCTTTTTTCTTTTGCGTTAGCAAACTTACAACAACTATTGCAATCGACGAAAGCGGAAGCGCAAAAAGTATCGGATCGATCAGAAACCAGGGATAAACATCCACCAGCACATCGCGCCCCGTCAGTGAGCGGCACAATCCGATAGCCGCCGCTTCGGCCCTGTGAAAAAAGAGCATCGAAAACAAACTGGCAATCGCGCCTGTCCATAAGCTGGCCAGCGCGCCCTGCTTCGTCACCTTCTTCCAGAACAGCGAGCAGAAATAGGCCGGCAGAAACGTAGCTGCACAAACGCCCATAAACAGCGCCGTGCCGCGTGCAATTACACCGGCATCGAGCGTATAACAGATAATATAACTCACAATAATGGCAAACAACACGCCGATGCGCACGCCAACTGTAGAGTTGGGATTGTTTTTTCGACCGAACGAAGGAAACATATCCGCACCAAACGAAGCACCCATGGTATGAAACTGCGAACTGAGCGTAGACATACTGGCCGACAAAATACAAAGCATAAAAATAGCGCTGAACCATTCGGGCATCGCCTTATTGATAAAAAGCGGAATAATCTTGTCCATATCTTTGATCGCTTCGGAAGCTACTACGCCTTCGGTTTTCAGAAAAAACAGATTCGAGAGCGCGCCGATATGATAGATTGTGCCTACGGTAACCAGCAGAAAAATACAGCCGATCAGCACGCCGCGATTCAGCTGTTTGGTGTTTTCCACCATCATAAAGCGCACCACCAGCTGCGGCTGCGCCAGGCAACCGATGCCCACGCCCATAATCAGCGAAGTAACAAGCGTATACCATTGCTGCGAGCCCGTCATCGGCATGGAAGTCCAGCCCTGATGCCCAACCGCCTGAAACCGATCCGGCACCAGATGATTGATCTCCGACAGTTTACGGTTGGCCTCAATAAAGTTGATATCCATTACTTTATAAAACCAAAACAGCAGAAAAAACATGCAGATAAACATAATCACCGCCTGCATGGCATCGGTATACATTACACCTTTGATGCCGCCCGTAATTACATACGCGGCCACAATCAGTGTAAAAATAAGCAGTGCCAGATTCAGATCGATATGAAAAATCTGTTCAATAAAAACAGCGCCGCCCTTCATCACCACAGCCGTATAAATGGGCATGCCGATGAAGATCACCGCCGCCACAAATATCTGTATCGCCCGCGAATTATAATGCATACCCAGCAATTGCGGAAAGGTGCGCGCATTGTGTTTGGCGCCAAGCCGGCGTGTGCGCCTGCCAAACACGATAAAGGCGATAATAACGCCCATAAACATATTAAGCAGACAAAGCCATTGAATGCCCATGCCGAATGTAGCCGCCACGCCGCCGAATCCCACAATGGCCGAAGCCGAAATAAAAGTGGCACCATACGATAATGCCATAATTACCGGATTGGTTTTCCGGCCGCCCAACAGATAGTCGGTTGCGCTATTTGTCTGTTTATAACCCACATAGCCCAGCCAGGCAATGAGGAACATATACACCAGCACAATAATGCCAAGAGTTAGTATACTCATTTGTTTTACACTAAGTTAGAATCGTCATGATCGTTTTTATCCTCTTTATTCCAGTGTGTGATGCCAAACACCACCGAAAATATCAGGCAGCCGAAAGCCAGAATATAAGCAATCCAGATGCCGGAATCGTCTATGCCGAACATATATTAATCAGGTTTAAATAGTCACTAAATCGCTCTCGCAAATGTATTCCATATTCTGGCGGCGAATCACCTCGCGTGCCGCCTCGCGGTTGTTGGTGCGCAAAATCAGAATCGATTTTTCGCCCGCCGAGAAGCAATACATATATTCAATGCTGATGCCGGCTTTGGTAAACTGACACAGTGCATTGGCAAAACTGCCCGCTGCCGAGCCGCTGATGATGGCCAGCACATCGGTAAGGTTTGCACTTACATTATTATCTTTCAGTATTTTGTAGGCCTTTTGCGGATCGCTCACAATGATGCGCAGAATGCCGTACTCGGAAGTATCGGCTACCGTGGCGGCAATGATGCGGATATTCTGATCGGCCAGCAGGGCCAGAATTTCACACAATTTGCCATATTTATTCTCTAAGAAGATGGAAATTTGATGAATTGTCATTGTATGTTGCTTTTCTTTATATAATTATACTTTAGTATTTATCGATGTATTTGCGGATGCTTTATTTGTTTATCGTCTTTTTCAGGCTAACCGCTCATTTAATTATTTACAGCCGGATTCAGATTAAAAGCCCGTTTTATTGCTTATCGCCGGCTTTGTGCTTACTGTTCGCGGAAACTGTTTACAATCTGCTTCAGGTTAAAAACCCGCTTTGCTTTTTACAGCCGGCTTCATGCTAAAAGCCCGCTTTACCGCTCACCGCCCGCTTTCTGATTTACAGCCTGTTCCTGCAGCTATTCAGCCGCTTACAGCTTTCTCAAATCCTTTACGCGCACCGCCTTGCCTTCGGCCACCGGAAGCGAACCTTTGGCTACCAGTTTGAGGCGCGGCGTAAGCAGCAGCTCATCTTTCAGCTGGCGTGTAATCTCTTTGGCCAGTCGCTGCAGCACCGAATAATCGTCGGTGAAGAGGTCGCTCAATTCTACCTCGATCAGCATCTCGTCGCTATTGTTGATCGTCTCGATGGTAATCAGATAATTGCTGCCAAGCTCTTTGAACTGCATCAAAATGGTTTCAATCTGGATGGGGAAGAGGTTTACACCTTTCAGAATAATCATATCGTCGCTGCGGCCTTTAAAGCGAGACAATCGTTTGTGTGTTCGTCCGCAGGCACATTCGCCGGGTAGAATGCAGGTCAGATCGCGCGTACGGTAACGCAGCAGCGGCATCGCTTCGCGGTTGATGGTGGTGAGCACCAGCTCGCCCGTTTCGCCCGGTTTAACGGGTTTAAGTGTAACGGGATCAATGATTTCCACAATCACGTAATCTTCCCAGATATGCAGACCGTTTTGCTCTTTGCACTCAAAAGCCACGCCCGGACCGTTCATTTCCGACATGCCGAAACAGTTGTAGGCTTTCACGCCAAGCAGCTGCTCGATGCGCTTGCGCTGCTCTTCGGAGTGCGGTTCGGCGCCGATGCAGACGGTGTGCAGCTTTGTGTCGCGTTTCGGATCCACATTGAGCTCGTACATCACCTCGGCCAGTCGCGTGGCATAACTCGGAATAATATGCAGGCAGGTTGTGCCAAAATCGGTAATAAATTTGATCTGTCGTTTGGTATTTCCCGCTGCCGCCGGCACCGTCAGACAGCCCAGTTTTTCGGCACCATACTGAAATCCGAGTCCGCCGGTAAACATCCCGTAACCCGATGTATTCTGAAACACATCCGTATCGCGAATGCCCACCATATACATACAGCGCGCCACCTGATTCGCCCACTGATCCAGATCTTTAGCCGAATGCAACACCACAGTCGGATTGCCGGTGGTGCCGCTCGACGAATGGATACGCACGCACGATTTAAGCGGAACAGCCGCCATGCCGTACGGATAATTGGCGCGCAGATCATCCTTCGTGGTGAAGGGAATGCGCTGCAAATCGTCGAGCGATGTAATGCTTTCGGGAGTGATATTGTGTGCTTCGAACCGTGCTTTATAAAAGGGGGAATTCGAGGCTTGTGCAATCGTTTTTTTTAATCCTTCGAGTTGAAATTGCTCCAACTCTTCGCGGGAGAGCGTTTCCAAATTTTCCTGCCAGTACATAGTATTATATGCGTATTAGATGATACTTATTAATTAATAGATAAGAAAACGGACATTTATTGCTTATATTTGCATTCGATAAATATGCAATAATAACAAGATTAAACAGATTAAAAATGTGCTTTTCCGACATTCAGGCAATCACATCCGTTATTCGTTATTTTGAGATATTGTTATATTAATCGCAAATGTACTATTTATTTGTCTATTTTTATTGTTCGAATCTGCAAAAATGACAGAACAGGTCATTTTTGATTCTTAATTATTATTTTATGCGAAATTACTACTTACTTGTTTTTCTTTTTCTTGCATTATGGCCTGTGCATGCGCAGATTGATTCTTTGCACTATAAACAAAAACCAAACAAATTCCAGACAGGGCTTGATAAGATGACCACTTCGCGGTTGTATCAGATGACTTATGCCGGTGTGCCACTGGTAGTTGCCGGACTTATCGTGAAGTCTGAGGATGATCATTTCAGACAGTTACGCAACGATTATCTGCCGCGTTTTGATGAGCGATTCGACGATTATATACAATATTTACCTGCTGCCGTAATGCTCGGACTGAAGATTGGCGGCGTGGAAGGCCGCAGTTCGTGGGCCAGAATGATTGTGTCGGATGCTTTTTCGGCCGCTTTGATGGGCGGCGTGGTGTTGTCGCTCAAAGAGACTACCAATGTGCGGCGCCCCGACGGCTCGAACGATAAATCGTTTCCTTCCGGACATACGGCCACGGCGTTTATGACGGCCACGATGCTGAGCAAAGAATACGGCTGTCGCAGTCCGTGGTACAGCATCGG
>CAMTPG010000193.1 GCA_947074335.1 uncultured Parabacteroides sp. | reverse complement strand
ATCAGATCCACTTCCGGATTATCCCGTTTTAACGCTTCAAAATCGGCATATTTTAGTGTAATCGGTCGGTTGTTTTGTAGTCCGCGATAGGGTTTAGTGGTACGTCTCCCCCACATTTCCACGCGATTATCCGCCCAGTTGTCGAAATTTTTCATAATCCCGTTACGCATTCCGTTGCCGGCACCGAGCAGCACGATAAGCATAAAAATACCCCAGGCTACCGAAAATCCGGTCAGAAACGTACGGAGTTTATTTTTCTGAATTGTACTCCATATTTCGCGGAAGTTATCAAAATCCAACATAACCCTGACCTTTATCTATGGTTTCTATTAATCCGTCTTTTACCCGGATAATCCGGTCGGTAGCATCGGCAACCGATTGTTCGTGCGTTACGATTACCATGGTGAGTCCCTCTTTATTTACATTGCGAAGCAATTCCATGACTTCGACGGTGGTTTTACTGTCGAGTGCGCCGGTCGGCTCATCCGCCAGAATTACCTGCGGTTTGGCAATCAGGGCACGGGCAATGGCGACACGCTGTTTCTGACCGCCCGACATTTCGTTCGGCATATGCTCGGCCCAGTCTTTTAAGCCCACCATATCCAGATATTCGAGCGCCATTGCGTTACGTTTACGCCGGCTTATTCCCTGATAATAGAGCGGAAGCGCCACATTTTCCATTGCATTCTTAAACGAAATAAGATTAAACGATTGAAAAATAAATCCAATCATGCGGTTTCGCAGTTCGGCTGCGCGGGTTTCACTCAGATCACGTATCAGCTGACCGTTCAGTGTATAAGTTCCGGTATCGTACGTATCCAGTATCCCCAAGATATTCAGCAGAGTAGATTTGCCTGATCCGGATGCGCCCATGATCGAAACCATCTCACCCTTCTCGATATCCAGGTCGATTCCTTTCAAAACATGCAGCGGAGCTCCATTGAAGTACGTTTTATTAATTCCTTGTAGTTGAATCATCATAATTGTTACACTTTTATCTATTAGACGTGCATATTGTTAAAACGTTGCACAAACAGGAAACTTTTTTCTATTACGAAACAAATATATGCTATTATAAGATACCTTGTATCGCATAGTACTAATATTTCACATTGTTTAACATTATATTTTACTTTTCTTCACATGCGCAGGTACATAAAATACAGTGTTATTAATCGAAGTAATTTTGTCGGAAATAAGCAGTAATAAACAAACAGATTGCATTCTGTTTTTAAGGCCGTTTTAAACGCCTCCGAAAAATACCGGATGCATAAGCATGAAAATCCGATTTCATGCCCATGGAATTTAAATTTCACTGCCATGAAATTCGAATCGGATCGCAGTGTAATTTTGACTACTGATTATCAACAGGTTACAAATCAACCCAAATAGTATTCCGTTTTTACGATTTTAAAGCGGAGACACAGACCGATTAAAAGCGAAAAAGAGCGCCTTTTCAGCTTCATTTTATACCTATAATACACTTTTACAGAGAAGATGCAGGAAAATATGCTCCGGATGCTGAAAAAATAGGCAGATTAGTTTAACTTTGCATAATCAGCAAAAAAGATCTTTTTAAACAATAGAATGATATGGCTACTATAGGTACACCCAAATCGGCTACGGCAACCAAAGTATTACTTTGCGGTTCCGGAGAGCTTGGCAAAGAGTTTGTAATTGAGCTGCAGCGTTACGGCGTAGAAGTAATCGCACTCGATAAATATCCCGATGCGCCCGCAATGCAGGTGGCTCACCGCTCGTATGTTGTATCGATGCTGGATGGCGATGCGCTGCAGGCCATTGTAGAAAAAGAGCAACCCGATTATATTGTTCCCGAAGTAGAGGCCATCGCCACCCATACGCTGATGGAGCTCGAAAACAAAGGATTTACCGTAATCCCCACAGCCCGTGCCACCTGGCTTACCATGAATCGCGAAGGCATTCGCCGACTGGCAGCCGAAGAGCTGGGTATTCCCACTTCGCCCTACTGTTTTGCGGCTACCGAACCGGAATTTCTGGAAGCCATCAAACGGGTAGGCATGCCCTGTGTGGTTAAACCGATTATGAGTTCGAGCGGACACGGACAAAGTGTGGTTCGCAGCGAAAAAGATATTGAACCGGCCTGGCATTATGCCCAGGAGGGCGGCCGTGCAGGTGCCGGCAAGGTGATTGTAGAGGGTTTCGTGGATTTCGATTACGAAATTACACTGCTTACCGTACGCCACATCGGCGGCACATCGTTTCTGGAGCCGGTAGGTCATGTGCAGAAAGACGGCGATTACCAGGAATCCTGGCAACCGCAGGCCATGAGTGCCACAGCCAAAGCCAAATCGCAGGAGATTGCCGGTAAAATTACCGAAGCGCTGGGCGGACGCGGTATTTTTGGCGTTGAATTGTTTATTAAAGGCGACGATGTGATATTCAGCGAAGTATCGCCACGCCCGCACGATACCGGCATGGTTACCATGATTACGCAGGATTTATCGCAGTTTGCACTGCATGCACGCGCAGTTTTGGGTCTGCCCATTCCCAACATTGCTTTTCATGCGCCGGGCGCCTCGCGTGCCGTGGTGGTGGATGGCAACAGCAACCAGCTTTCGTTCGGCAACCTCGATAAGGTGCTGGCACAGCCGGATACACAAATGCGCATCTTCGGCAAACCCGAAGTGCACGGGCATCGCCGCATGGCTGTATTGCTGGCCCGCGGAACCGATGTGGAAGAGGCACGCCGTAAAACCGGTGTGATGAAAGATCAGCTCGAGATAAAATTATAACTCAGATCAGATACAGACAAGGATCCGATGTTAAAAACCTCATCCGGATCCTTGCCCGCGAAAAAAACTTTAAACAGAGAAAATCATGCGGATAACCTACATCTTTCACAGTGGCTTTGCAATCGAATGCAATGGTTTTTCGATGTTGTTTGATTATTGCAAAGATTCGGGTAAAAATCCGACCCGGGGTTTTGTACATGATACCTTGTTAAAAAAGCCGGGACCGCTTTATGTCTTTTCTTCGCATTCGCATCCCGATCATTTCAATAAGGATATCCTGCAGTGGAAAGCGCAAAAACCGGATATCATCTATATACTGGCCGATGAAATACGGGTGAAAAAGAAGCTGAATTTTCCGGATGCCGTTTACCTGAAAAAGGGCGAGCAATTCCGCGATGAGCACATCAGCACGGAGGCTTTCGGTTCTACCGACATCGGCATCTCTTTTCTGATTGAGGCCGAAGGAAAAAGCATTTTCCATGCCGGCGATCTCAACAACTGGCACTGGCGCGATGAATCGACCGCTGCCGAAATTAAAGAGGCCGGTGATGCCTATCTGCAGGAGCTGCACGATTTAACGGCACGCACCCGCCACATCAACATTGTCTTTTTCCCCGTCGATCCGCGTCTGGGCACTGATTTTATGCAGGGTGCCCGACAGTTTATCGATGCCATACGCACAGACGTGTTCATTCCGATGCACTTTTGGGAACGCCCGGCCGAAACCGAAGTTTTCGCGCCCTATGCCGAACAGAAGGGCTGTCGTTATATCCTGATGCCTTATCCGGGCGAAGGTACTGATGTTTAATTCAATCAATTTATACAGATATGGAAGTTAAAGGAAAATTTGATCATTTCAATATCAATGTCCTCAATCTGGACAAAAGTATCGCATTCTACAATAAAGCACTCGGACTGAAAGAGGTGCGCCGCAAAACAGCCGACGACGGCTCTTTTATTCTGGTTTATCTGGGCGACGAATCTACTCCTTTCCTGCTGGAGCTTACCTGGTTGCGCGACCGCATGGATCCGTACGAACTGGGCGACAATGAAAGTCATCTCTGTTTCCGTGCCGCCGGCGATTACGATGCCGTACGTGCCTATCACCGCGATATGGGTTGCATCTGTTTTGAAAATACAGAGATGGGATTATACTTCATCAACGACCCTGACGATTACTGGATTGAGATTTTACCGGCATAAGCGGCATAAATACACGCGTTGTTTAGATCCGTTTCGGTTTTTTTGAATAAATTGATTGGCAAATCCATGATATCGTGTTATATTTGCCTTTCAATTAGCAATTTTCATTATTAATCTAAAAATATCAAAAAAGACATGGAGAAGCCTTATGTTGTAGGTATTGATATAGGCGGTACCAATACAGTTTTTGGCGTGGTAGACGCAAGAGGTTCAATCTTGTATAGCGGTTCTATTAAAACCGGTAAATATGCAGAAATCGATGATTACGTAACAGCTCTGGGTCAGAGTTTGATGCAGGTTATCGATCAGGCAGGCGGTCCTGATAAAATCAAAGGTGTTGGTGTAGGTGCTCCTAACGGTAACTATTTCAACGGTTGCATTGAATTTGCTCCTAACCTGCCCTGGAAAGGTAAAATTCCGTTGGCACAGATGATCAGCGAGAAAATCGGTGGTATTCCTGTTACGCTGACAAATGATGCAAATGCAGCTGCTATCGGCGAAATGACTTACGGTGTGGCACGCGGCATGAAAGATTTCATCGTAATCACACTGGGTACAGGTGTTGGCAGCGGTATCGTTATCGGCGGTAACCTGGTTTACGGTCACGATGGTTTTGCAGGCGAACTGGGTCACGTAATCGTACGTCGTCATAACGGTCGTATGTGTGGTTGTGGCCGCAAAGGTTGTCTGGAAGCATATACTTCTGCAACCGGTGTAGCCCGTACAGCACGCGAAGTACTGGAAACAAGCAAAGAAAATAGCATTTTGCGCGAAATGAACCCGGAAGAAATCACATCAAAAGATGTATATGATGCTGCGGTTAAAGGCGACAAAGTGGCACTCGAAATCTTCGAATTCACCGGCAACATGCTGGGTGAGGCATTTGCCGATTTCGTAGCATTCTCAAGCCCGGAAGCCATCATTCTGTTTGGTGGTCTGACAAAAGCCGGCGATCTGATCATGGATCCGATCAAACGCTCAATGGACGCGAATATGCTGAAAGTATTCCAGGGCAAAACAAAACTGCTCTTCTCTCAATTGAAAGAAAGCGATGCTGCCGTATTGGGCGCAAGCGCACTGGGTTGGGAATCCAAAGAACAAGTAGATTAATTTTACTTCAACATAGAAAGGGGACGGAACTTTTCCGCCCCTTTTTTTATTCGTTCACTATTTTGATAAAACAGCTACTTATCCATGCCACATCCAATGCATCAATTTACATATTGCCCCGAATGCGGAGCACATGCTTTTACAGCCCGCAACGAAAAAGCCAGTCAATGTAACCATTGCGGTTTTGTTTATTATTTCAATCCTTCGGCAGCTGTGGCCTGTTTTATCCGGAATCATGCCGGCGAATTACTGCTGGTGCGCCGCGCCAAAGAGCCGGCCAAAGGAACGCTCGATCTGCCCGGCGGTTTTGTGGATCTGCACGAAACGGGCGAAGAGGCAGCCATGCGCGAAGTAAA
>CAMTPG010000192.1 GCA_947074335.1 uncultured Parabacteroides sp. | reverse complement strand
GTGGGTGTCAATCCGGTATGTTTTTTAAAGAACCGGCCGAAATGTTGTGAATGTTTGAAGCCCAGTTTATCCGAAATTTCACTCATCGACAGAGATGTTTCCAGAATATAACTTTTGGCTTTTCCAAGTATCATTTGCTGAATATACTCCTGTGCGGTTTTACCGGTCTCCTTTTTTATTAAATCGCCAAAATAATTGGCAGATAAACAGCACTTGTCGGCAAAATATTTAACGGAAGGTAATTTTTTGGGCGCTGTTTGCTGCCTTTCAAAATACTCGATACTATATTTTTCGAATTGCTGCAGAATATCTCTGTTATTCTCTTCGCGTGTAATGAATTGACGTTCATAAAACCGCTGACAATAATTCAGCAGCAGATCCAGATTCTTAATCAGTAAAGATTTGGAGTGCGGATCTGATTCGTGTTCGAGTTCGAGTTGAATGGTTTCGAGACATAACATAATCACCTTACGCTCGATTTCCGATAAATGAAGCGACTCGGTAATATCGTACGAGAAAAAAGGATATTTGGCAATCTGATTTCCCAGATGAGTACCTTTAATCAGCGACGGATCAAAAATAATACCATATACTTCCGGTTTAATTTCATCCTCTACCGTATTTACTTCGCCAACCTGACCGGGAGCAAAACAAACAATGGTTCCTTCCTGATAATCGTACACCTTTCTGCCATATTGTATGGCACAGGCTAAATTGCATTTCAGATACAGGGCATAAATGCCGTAATTCATTTTTACGTGATTCACAATATGTTTGGCTTTCGTCAGATTCACGATACTTATCAGCGGATGTAACGTATCCAGTCCATATAAATCATTATAGCTTTTTATGCTGTTTAACTGTATTATTTTATCACTCATCTATCAATAATAAACAGGGTTATTCAATGTATAAAAAGATCATTATCAAGTATTACAGACAGATATACCAATCTGCTGCAAATACAGTTATAAGCAAAAATAATGATTCTGATTTAATTATAACAGCTTTCTTTTCATTATCCGTAATTCAGGTAATTATCACCGTAATTCAGACACAAATGTACTGCTTGTTCTTCCTTATTTTTGCATCCGGAAACTCAAGTGCACAGTAACCGGTGCATAAACTGTATTACACATTAAATAAGTACAACATGAAATTAAAAACAATCGTAAGCCTGTTGTTTTTCTGCTTCGGATCAACACTAACAGAGGCACAAACTATCCAAATGACAACTGATACCTTTTCGATCGACGGACCGAACGGCCGGCTTCATGCCATCTTAACAACTCCCGAAACACCGGCTCAGACAAAAATTCCGATTACCATCATTATGCACGGACTCATGTCGAACAGCGAAGAACCCCTGATACAAACCATGGCCGAAAAACTCAATAACTCCGGCATGGCCACACTTCGTTTCGATTTTAACGGACATGGCAAAAGCGATGGCGAATTCATCAAAATGACTGTACCGAAAGAGATTGAAGATGCCAAAGCCGTGATCCGCTATATCGAAAATACAGATCGTTTTTCCACAATCAGTCTGGTTGGACATTCGCAGGGCGGTGTAGTAACATCGATGGTGGCGGGCGAATCGGCTCCCGGCGAGATTGATCGCATCGTTTTATTTGCTCCCGCAGCCGTAATTTATGATGAAGCTAATGCCGGAACAACCCTTTTTACGAAATATGATCCCGATAATGTGCCCGAATACATCACCACATTCAATCACAACATCGGCAGAGACTGGATACTTGAAGCACAAAAACTGCAAATCTATCCCACGGCCGAAAAGTTTAAAGGAGCTGTTTGCATTATTCACGGCATACCCGACGAACTTGTGCCTTATACCTATGCACAGAAATATCACGACAGTTATGCCAACAGCGAATTACATCTTTTAGAAAATACAGATCATGCATTCAGTCAGGATATCGACGGAGTAACTACAATTGCGTTCGATTTTCTCACTTCAAAAAAATAATCAATGAAAAAGAAAATTACATTCAAACACGGCGATCTGAATATTTCGGGAGAGCTTCATTTTCCGGAAGATTTTGATCCGTTCCGTAACTATCCGGCACTTGTAGCCGTACATCCCGGCAACGGCGTAAAAGAGCAGGTTTCAGGACTATATGCTGCTATTTTAGCTACTCGCGGTTACATAGCACTGGCTTATGATGCCGCGCATCAGGGCGAAAGCGAAGGCTATCCGCGCTATCTGGAAGATCCTGCAAAACGAGTGGAAGATATTCGTTGCGCCATCGATTATTTAGTAACATTGCCCTATATTGACGAAACACGCATCGGCGCTTTCGGTATTTGTGCCGGAGCCGGTTATGCGATCAATGCAGCTCAGACGGAAGCGCGGATCAAAGCCGTGGCCGGAATCAGTACATGGGATGTAGGCGACAGTCAGCGGAATGGTCTGTTTCGCAGTCTGAGTCGTGAAGAGCGACAACAACTCTTACGCGATATTGCCGCACAACGCACCCGCGAAGCCCGTGGCGAAAACCCGCTTTATGCCGCATATGTGCCCGCCTCGCCGGCCGAATTTACCGATACTACGGCCCAAATATCCAAAGATGCATCCGATTATTATTGTACACCGCGGGCATCGCATCCCAATTCGCACAATCAGTATCTTTTTTCGTGCAACGATCGCATGGCAGCCTGGGATGCATTCAGTTTGATCGATACACTTTCGCCGCGCCCGGTTCTCTTCATCACGGGCGAACTGGCCGATACCTATTATTTTACGGATACTGCCTACGAAAAGGCGCTCGAGCCCAAAGAAATCTATCAGATTCCCGGAGCAAAACATGTCGATTTGTACGATAAAGCCCCGTTCGTGGAACAGGTGGCCGAAAAGCTGACTCATTATTTCGACCACTATTTATAATAGGATCATGAAACAAATTTCCGGTTTCGTGCAGCTGAAATAAACAAAAAAGCTGTCGGCAAAATCTCCTGCCGCAGCTTTTATTATTATTATTTTATACTGTAAACCCGCTTTATCTCATCAATCGAAAGCACATCCAGAATAAAACTGTGCCCCTGATCAAGCGCTTTAATGGCAATCATATCTTCATCATCGAGTTCAAAATCCCAGATATTGAAATTTTCGCTGATTCTTTCGGCATGAACCGATTTGGGAATGGCCACAATGCCGCGCTGAATGTGCCAGCGTAAAATAATCTGTCCGGTCGTTTTATGATATTTCCGGGCAATCACGGCAAGCAATTCATTTTTAAAAATATCCTGTATTCCTTCGGCAAAAGGCGCCCAGGCTTCGGGCTGAATGCCATAATCCTTCATCACGGCGATGCTTTCGTTTTGCTGATGAAACGGATGAATCTCGATCTGATTAACCGCCGGAATCACCGATGCATTCAAACACAGATCCACTAACCGGTCCGGCTTAAAATTGCAAACTCCGATGGCCCGTATCGCTCCCGTTTTATACAGCTCCTCCATGGCACGCCAGGCTCCGTAATAATCGGCAAAAGGCATATGTATCAGATACAGATCCAGATAATCCAGATTTAACCGTTTCAGCGTATCGTAAAAAGCCGCTTTCGTCTTTTCATAGCCCATTTCGTAAATCCAGGCTTTCGACGCAATAAATAGTTCACTGCGCTGAATCCCGCTTTTTTGCACGGCACGCCCCACCGCTTCTTCGTTTTGATAAACCGAAGCGGTATCGATTAAGCGATAGCCGGTTTTCAAAGCTTCCGAAACTACATTTTCGCATACCTGCTGATCGGAGATCTGGAATACACCAAACCCTTCGTGCGGCATTGCAACACCATTGTTTAATTGAATTGTTTCCATAGATTATTAATTTCAAATCATAATTTAGTTGTTTAAATGATATCGGTTTGTTTGAGATTAGATCCATATTCAGACTTCTGTTTTCTCAGATTTCCGTTTTAATTCAAACCACATCTTATTTATTCAAACTTATTTTAAATATAACAGTTTATCCGCGCGCAGTGCTGCCCCGAATTACGGCATTTTGTATCTTTTTTACGGAAAACAGAATTGATAACCCCATAATCGGTAATCCGGGTTATACAATCCGTTATTTATAATAAACTTCTGCTGCAAGATTCTGTTACAGAAATAAATAAATTATCCGATGCATCCGGATTATTTCCTGACCGGAAATATAACAGGTATGTCAAAAAATCAGTCATCATGAACGAACAACCGAAAAATTCAAACAACGGAGCCGATAATTTCTATCAAAGCGACCGCGTAATTACCGAAAAAGTATTTTTTCCGAATCAATATAAAATGAAAATCTGCGGAAATCTTTTCCGACCGAAAGAGATGGATAAAACACAGAAATACAGCGCACTCGTGGTAGGACATCCCATGGGAGCCGTCAAAGAGCAGAGTGCCAATCTGTATGCCGTCAAAATGGCCGAAAGGGGATTTATCACCCTTTCTTTCGATTTATCTTTTTGGGGAGAAAGCGAGGGCGAACCGCGCTATGCGGTACTGCCCGATGTATATTCGGAGGATTTTAGCGCTGCCGTCGATTTTCTGGAAGCACAAAATGAGGTAGATCCGGCCAAAATCGGTGTGATTGGCATTTGCGGCAGCGGCGGTTTTGTAATCAATGCCACAAAAATAGATGTACGCATAAAAGCGCTGGCTACTGCAAGCATGGTAGATATGGGTGCGGCCACGCGTTTTGTTTATGCCGCCGGTCGCGAAGCCATGCTTAACGATGTAGCCATACAGCGTAATAAAGAATTTCTGGGTGGCGAAGTTGAACTCACAGGCGGAACGGTGAATGAGTTAGCGCCCGATACACCGCCCGCACAACGTGAATTTTATGATTTTTACCGCACACCGCGCGGCGAATTTATCCCCAAAGGAGCCACGTTGCAAACCACCACGCATCCCACCTTCACGAGTAATGCCAAATTTCTGAATTTTTATCCGATGACGGATATCGATTCCATTTCGCCCCGCCCGCTGCTGTTCATCATCGGCGAAAATGCCATGTCGCGCGGCTTCAGCGAAGAGGCATACAAACTGGCAAAAGAACCCAAAACACTGCGCATCATACCCGGCGCCAACCATATAGATTTATATGATCGCGTCGATTTAATCCCGTTTGATGAACTGGAATCGTTTTTTAGAAATTCACTGTAAGCGGATTAACAGGTTTTGATTTAGTTCGTATTTGATAACGCCCGGATGAAGGATTTTGAATGCCTGAGGTGATAAACTATTTTTCCGTTTTTAAGCACTCCTGTTTTTTCCCGACAGATAAATTTCTTCCCGTTGGCATGCAATTTTCAAACCCCTGCAGGGTAAATTAAAATGCAATGCAATGGGGGGAATCCTGTGGTTTCATGCGTGGTTTGGTTGTTCTCCATGAGTGGGAGTAAGTGATTCTGTTGTTTATGTTGGTAGACATCAATTT
>CAMTPG010000191.1 GCA_947074335.1 uncultured Parabacteroides sp. | reverse complement strand
AGTATTAGGTACGTCATTCAATGTTAAAGCGTATACCGGCGAAGAGATGACCGATGTAGTATTAGTTTCGGGCAAAGTAGAAGTAAATACTTTACAACAACATGAAACAGTGACATTAATTCCGGATCAGTTGTTTGCCTATAATTCAGAAACAGGCAGCAGTAAAATCAGTCGGATTGATGTAGAAGATTATATAGCCTGGAAAGATGGTTATTATCGTTTTGAAGGTACACCATTGCATGAAGTATTACAGAAATTATCAGATTATTATAAAATAGAGGTGATATCCGATATGCAGACTGATGCTCTGCTTTGTTCGGGAAAACTTGATCTTAAAGAATCACTTGACGATGTACTTATCAATTTAAGTAAAGCCATTCCTGTGGAATTTATTCGTGAAAATGAATCGGTTATTATCAAATTAAAAAAATAATACAGCCTATGTAACACAGGATATTTAAGATATTGAATATCGGCCTAAAACAGAATTGAAGCGCTTCGGGCCGGATTTGTTAACTGAAAATTTAGTATTTACTTTAAATCATATATTCTATGAAAATTAATGCAAAGCTTCATTTGTATCTTTTATGTTTATTGCTTGGATTTCAACCGTTGCAGGCAAATTCATTTCCGGAAACAGAAACAGATAATGTTCCAATTACTTTGGCCTATGTAAATAAAACTGTTAAAGAGGTAATCGGAAAAATTGAAAAAGATAATGGTTATATCTTCTTTTATCTGGATAAATCATTGGATATGAGTCGTAAGGTTTCTATAAATGTACAAGACGGTAAGATAGAAGAGGTACTTGATCAGTTATTTGACGGTACAGAAGTAAGTTATTACATTTCAGATCGTCAGGTTATGCTTTCGCGCAAAGCAGAAACTATTCAATCTGCCGAAAATCAACAGACACAACGTATAAAAGGTATTGTACAGGATGCACTCGGTCCGCTTGCCGGAGTAAATATCCTGGTAAAAGGAACAACAAACGGAACCATTTCGAATATGAATGGTGAGTTTATTCTGGAAAATGTGCCGGTAAATGCCACGCTTGTTGTTTCTTATATTGGTTTTGTTACACAGCAAATTCCGGTAAACGGACAGACAGAATTTACGATTACATTGAATGAAGACTCAGAAAATCTCGATGAAGTAGTGGTTGTAGGTTATGGTGTGCAGAAAAAATCAAATCTGACCGGATCTGTAGCTTCCATAAAACCTGCCGATTATCAGACATTAAATATCGATGTAAAACAAGCTATACAGGGACGCGTAGCCGGTGTAGATGTTTCGAACGGATCGATCATCATTCGCGGAGCCGCATCAATTCAGGGTTCCAGTCCGTTGTGGATAGTGGATGGCGTGCCGGGTACAGAACCTAATTTTAATGATATCGAATCGATCGAGATTCTGAAAGATGCGGCTTCTACCGCTATTTACGGAGCACAAGGTGCCGGCGGTGTAATTCTGGTAACGACCAAAAAAGGTAAAGCCGGAAAAATAGCCGTTAATTTTCAGGCTAATCTGGGTGCCAGTAAAGCAATTGATCGACCGAATATGTTACGTCGCGACGATTATATCCGTGCCAAACTTGATGCAGGTTTTGCCATTCCTTCGGGATCAGGCTGGGAAGATGCATCCGATCTGCCGGATGTAAACTGGAACGATTATATTTGGCAAAAAGCTTTCCGTCAGAATTATTTTGCCCAGATTCTGGGAGGAAATGAACGCACTACTTTCAGCTCATCGCTTGGCTATTATCACAACAAAGGGCTGGAAAAAGATAATGTGTCTGATGGTGGAACATTCCGTCTGGCCAGCGATACCAAGGTTTCGGATAAGTTTTCTGTATCCGAAGTTATTTATCTGCAATATGATAATGTGGATCCGGTACGCGGAATCACCTATTTCCGTCAGACACCGATGATGAGTGTATATGATGAGGAAGATGGCGGTTATGGAAAAGATCCGGCCGGCGGTTATTTTTCCGGCGCTAATCCTTTGCAGCAAATCAAGGGTAATCATCATAATCAGAAAACCTATCAGGGCATGGGAAATTTGATGCTCACTTATCAACCCATAAAAGGATTGACTTTGCATGCTACCTTCTTTGCCAAAATGTATTCGTATATAGGAACTCAGTTTCTGGAAGCCTGGAATACGAATGCCTGCGCACAGAATCAATCTTTTACTAAAAATTCAACTACGGGCCACGAATTACGAATGCTCTACACGGGAACATATGAAAAAACATTTCTGGAAAAGAATCTGGTCAAAGTCATGGGCGGTTACGAAGCCTATAAACTTCAATACAATCTGGTTGGAGCCTGGGCTGATGGTTTCCCTACCCAAGTGGCTGATGATATGTCTCTGTCGACAGGAAATGCCAAAGTAAGCGGCGGAAAAACGCAAAATCGTTCTCTTTCCTGGTTTGGTCGTCTTAATTATTCGTTCGATGATAAATATCTGCTCGAAGGAAGTATCCGTCGCGATGGCTATGATAATTTTGCTCCCGATAATCGTCATGGTTATTTTCCTTCGGTTTCTGCAGGATGGAATATATCCCGCGAATCATTCTTCGAAAATGTACATTTTGTAGATATCCTGAAATTGCGCGGCAGCTGGGGAAAAATCGGTAATAATACATGCGGACAATTTCTTTATGAAACCGGCTGGACCAATTCGGGTATGTATCAGGCTTTTTCGGATGGCGATATTGTACGTGGTTTCTATTATGCCGGTATGCCTAACAAAAATATTAAGTGGGAAACCGTAACACAATGGAATGTGGGATTGGATGCCACTTTATTAGATGGCCGCTTAACAGGAACTATCGAATATTATGATAAAGAAACAACCGATATGTTATATCAGGTGGGAATTCCGGCCTCTTCGGGCTCTTTTTCCAGCCAGCTGACTACTAATATTGGTGAAATTCGTAATAAAGGGCTTGAAATCTCTTTAGGATGGCGCGATCAGATACAGGATTTCAATTATAATGTAAATGTCAATTTGTCGCATAATAAAAACAAAGTAGTTAAACTGAGCGACGATATCAATACCGTGCTTTATTACGGAGCTACACACGGCAGTTTTCTTTCCAGTCCGTATCGCACCGAGGCCGGTCAGCCCATGGGACAAATCTGGGGTTATGTTTGCGATGGCATCTTCCAGTCGCAAGCCGAAGTCGACGCACTCAATGCAGCCTCACCAACAGGCATTTATCAATATGCAGGAACAAGCGCGGGCGATTTGAAATGGCGTGATGTAAACGGTGACGGTAAAATTGATGCCGACGACCGTACTTACATCGGAAATCCCTGGCCTAAATATACACTGGGTATCAATATCAATATGGCATACAAAGGCTTTGAAATGATGCTGGCCTTTACCGGAGCATTTAAAGTAGATTTATTTAACAGCATGAAATTCTACGAACGACAGTTCTTTACCAGTTACAGTTCTACCTACAAAGTGTTTGAAGGCTGGAGCGAAACGAATACCAATACATCACATCCACGTGTAATTCAGACCGATCCGAATTACAATTTCTCTACCGTATCCTCTTATTATGTGGAAAATGGTAATTACCTGAAGCTGAAAACTTTCCATTTTGGTTATAATCTGCCCGTTTCGCTGATCTCGAAAATCGGATTAAGTAAATTACAGCTTTTTGTGAATCTGGAAAATCCGATCATTTTTACCAAATTCCAATCCGATCCGGAACTGGGTGGCAGTTATCTGCGCAGAAATGAATATGGAAGCAGCTTTGTAACTTCTCCGCAATCACGTTCATATATGGGAGGCATTAGTTTAACCTTATAAAAACGACAGTATATGAAAAAGATAATAACATCATTTATTATATTTCTGGCATTCAGCACCAGTTGTTCGAATACTTTTCTGGATATTACCGATCCGTCAAAAATTTCGCCAAGTGTATATCCGGCTAATATGGCAGATATGGAGCAGATTACCAATGCTATGTATGCCATGCAACATAACAGCGGACTTTACGGATCCGAGTTAATGGCAAAATGTGCATTCCCGATTGATCATACCTGCGAAATGCGCCATATCAATACGGCTGTGTGGAATGAAATGGCTACCAATAATTATCAGCCCAGCAATTCGATCGTAACCGGATTATGGAATGCGCTTTATAAAATGATTGGTACTACCAATACACTGCTCGAAGAGATCAATAAATTCGAATCATCCAATACGTTGAAAGCCTCAGAGCAGGCACGAATCGAACAGATGAAAGGCGAAGCCTATTTCTGGCGTGCGTGGGCACATATTTTTGCCTGCGGTTATTTTGGCGAAGGATATCCCTGTAATGGTGATGGCGATAAAGCCGGAATTCCGATTTTAACAAAAGTAACCACTACATACGATGAAGCACGTAAACCGCGCAATACGGTAAATGAAGTGTATGCTCAGGTTATAACCGATTATAAACTGGCTCTTACGCTGTTGCCGAAATCCTGGTCGGATGTAAGTGATTATCCGCGACCTACTTATTATGCTGTACAAAGCTTTTTGGGTCAGGCTTATCTCTTTCAGGGCAATTATGCAAATGCCATGTCTGTTTTGAAGGATGTGATTGATAATTCCGGAAAATCACTTCTTCCCTTTGATGAATTCCGTGAAATGTTTAGTGCTACGCAGACAAAATTCAATAATGAATCAATTCTGGAGATCAATAACTACTCTTCAACGTTAGGAACAGGCTCACTGCATGCCCGTTATATCTCGCTGTGTTATAAAAATGCTAATGGCGGGACAAGCGGAACAGGTTGGGACAACATTTTCTTTCACGACTCGAATATCGATCGGTTTGGTGACGACCCACGACTGCCTGTTACGGCGTTAGAACCGGGCACGCCTGTCACCATCGACGGTTTCGAAACAGAAATCATCAAGTATAAAAACATTGAGGCTGAATATCGCGGCTGGGCCATTCGCAAATATGTGGAGTTTGGTGCAATTGTGAATTTACCCGGTTCGCCTTACAGTGGCATCAACTTTTATCTGATGCGACTGGCTGATGTTTATTTGATGTATGCCGAAGCCTGTCAGGCTACAGGCAATGACAGTGAAGCCTGTTTATACCTAAATAAAGTGCGCCGTCGTGCCTATCAGGATGAAGATCATGATATTCAGGCAACCGGCACAACATTGCGTGATCAGATTCGCGAAGAGCGTTTCAGAGAATTATGTGCCGAAGGTGTTCAGCACTGGCAGGATGTATGTCGCTGGAAAACACTGGAACAGGAAATTAAAACCTGGTATCCGAAAACCCGTTCGGGAGCGCCTGTTTATTCAGCACGCAGTTTATATCTGCCCATTCCGCAATCTGAAATAGAAAACAACCCAAATATGGTTCAAAGTGCTGGTTGTTAGTGTTCGTTATCGGTCGATCTGAAGAGCACACGTCTGAACTTTGTTCAATTGCAGATATCTCGTATCCCGTCTTCTGCTCG
>CAMTPG010000190.1 GCA_947074335.1 uncultured Parabacteroides sp. | reverse complement strand
GTGATCGGCTTATTTCGATCGATGAAAAACTCAACAGACTAAACGATTCTGTTGATGAGTTACGTAATAATGATCTTACTGACAGGCAGCAGGAATTTTCTGATAAACCACACGATTTATAAATCAGCAGCCTTCTGACTCTGATTCTTTTTTTTCAGGTTGGTTGATTATTGAAATCATCAATTACGATGCTTTATTTATTTAATCGTCTGATATATAGGTTATATATTTCATTAATCCTGTTTTTAATCTGAAGAGTTTATTGTTTCAACTTTTCATTGAAACAATAAACCGATGCATCATATGTAATGCTGTGAATGATCTATTATTTTGGCGCGATAACCTTAATCATTTTATCAAATAGCGGAGTTTTGATAAGCTGTGTCTTTTCCATCGGATTCAAAGTATTTTCCATCTTTATTCAGCCCAGATAATACATAAACCGGTCGAAAGTACGTAAAGAATAAATAAATTCTCCCCATTCATAATCAAACTCCTCTTGCTGATCAGACTCTTCCAGTAACACCGGGAATGCTTCAAAATATTTTGCAGCATAAAAGCGGAACGAATAATTCAAATCACCATATTTAGCCAGTAAAATGATGCTGAAACCGCATCCGGCATTTCCAATTCTTTCGGAAGGAAAATGGTCTAAATAAGCAAAATTAAATTCATGCGTAAAACATTGCAGCATCTTTTTTACAAATAGCTGATGATTTTCAATTAGTTTCTCGCCCTGTTTAGTCAGTGTCATGATGCCTTTCTGCTCTTTGATCACTTTCATGATTTTCAGCAGAATATGCGTAAGGTTCACCGAAACCGAATCTAACTCTTTGGTTAATTTCGTCAATCCGCTTTCTATGTCCGGATCTTTGGCACCAAGCGCATACATCTCTTTCACAATTTTCGGAGGGATTGCTTTTGTTGCCGTGAGTTTAATCTTTCCTTCACGCTGCAGATAATCGGTCAGAAACATCATCTGTCGAAATAACGGGATAGAATTCATATCCTCTTCTGACATTTCTTTTAACTGAACCGGCGATTGCTCACTCCATAACTGATGCAAAATCACACTCATCTGGTTCGATGAATAACCTTCAAATTCAGATTGAGGCGCATTATTCTTCAATTCCATATATTCGTTTACCCATTCGTTCAGCATTTCGACGGATGTAGCCGGTCCTCTCTTTTTCTCGCATTCGGCGATAAACTGTTTGATATCTTGATTTAGTTGCATGATTTTGATGTTTTCAGATCATTCTTGTTTGTGTTCATTCGCATAAAGATAGTAATTGATTTTGAATGGTGATTTATTCACAATCGTTTTAAAAAGATAATTTGTTATGATCAGTTTTTATTCTGTTTAGCAAATCCCTTACTGATCAATCTTTAATCGTTTGATTTGATGATCAGATTAGTTTGAAATGTAATTTTTATTGCCTCCCAAAACAGTTTATAATCAAATTCAGCAATAAGTAATATCGTCGGGAATCCAAATTATCACTCCCGCACCGAAGCCACGCAAGCCTCATCCGCTGTTGTTATTGAATTGCTCTCAGTCATCTTTTTTGTCTCTCTGTAAAGTAACAGACAAAAAATGATTTCAATTAAAATCATCAAGGCGGGTAAAACATAAGGAGCAAAATAAATGCCGGTGATTAATGCGGTTATCGGAATAAAAACCGCCATTACATAATATGATTTCGATTGATAGAGCCAGCCGTAGGGCAGTAAATGGGCTCCGAAAATCATGCAGAAAACCATCACCAGCATCTTCGGAACGGCCACATAAACCCACATGGCAATTAACAGATAGATCAATTGATTGAGCGTGAAAATTATGCCCAGCTTAGTAAGCGGATTGCTTTTGTTGCTAAAATCAATCTTTAAAAGTTTAGAGAATAGTAAAGCCAGCGGCATTAAAGGTGCGGTACAACAAAATACCAGCATTCCTTTAAACATAACAGGCAGATCGAGCAACTGTACCACCAGAATGGCACTCCAGATAAATACAGATGCCATGATAAAATGAATGCCCTTTTTTTGCTTTAATGCGCAATCGATACGTAATTTATTTAACTCCATAGTTTTAATATTTAGTATTACATGTAAAATTAAATCTTGAAAAAGCGTCTGATCCGATGTCTGTCGATGTCGGAAGATCAGAATTTCGGTTGTTTTATCTATCGAATGATTTGCACAATCAATCTGCGAATGCGGTTGATTTTAGCTGACAGTTTGTCTTATTGCAAATCAGCTTGCGGGATAAATAAATGAAAGACCAGTCTGATTCTCGCGAACAACTGTCTGTTGTCGGTTATTTTGCATTTTATTTGTCATTCTGTTTGCTGAATGAGTGGATGGAATGCATTAACACATATAAATGCAAATATATAATTAAAATTGTTATTTCAAAAGTTGGACGAATAGCAAATGATGCCTGTTTATAAAAACAGTGCATTTTTCAGCGCACTGCAGTGCAATTCGGATTTCACTGCAGTGTAACAAAAAATACACTGCAATGTATCCGTTTTCGGGTATTTTCGGTAAAGACAGAGCATGTATTCCGAATTTATTAATCAGGCGATAAAAATGCGGATAGCGTAAACATCGATTCTGCCATTTTGACATGAATAAATGCAGCTGGAAAAAATAGCGGAAAAACCGGCTTCGAAACCACATCGCCATCAAAAAAAAATGGATGGCGATGAAATTAAAATTCCTTCGTCATCCATTTCCATTTTCATCGTGACCGTTTTTTTAGCGGATCATCAATCTTATATTAATACTGTCATTCTGACAGATTTTCGGTTTTAATGATAAATGATTTATCAGACCGGTTCAGGATCTGTTTTTATGCATCCCGACAGATTGAAATGCGCTTAAAATACCCTGTTATTTTAACCAGGTTAATTTGTGCCAGATATTTTCGAGCGGTCCCAGTTTATGGCGTGTAAGCCAATATTTACTGAACCAGATTTGCGCCAGCATAATAAAAATACCCGCAACCAGACTCCAGGCAATACCTAATGTATCTGCCAGTCCGAAGGCATAAGGGAAAAAAATGATGCTGCCGATAATCGACTGTCCGATGTAGTTTGTTAAACTCATACGGCCGTAATAGCGCAATCCGTCTGTAATCTTTTTGAATATATCAATTTGATAAAGTATTACAAACAGCGAAACCAAAATGGCGGTAAACGCTAAGTTATACCACATGGTAAAGATGATCTGCATAGAATCTGAAGCCGATGTTTTAGCCACAAACAGTATGTAACTTAACACAAAACCGGTAAGCAGCACTTTTACCCAGAAACCGGTTTCGCGACTAAAATAATCGCCCCGCGCCAAAATCATGCCCAGAATAAAAATACCCGGCGCCTGCAATAACCGTCCGGCATCAATCGCCCAGAACAGACTGGCTAACTGACCGGTTGTGATGTTGGCCCAGATCATTTGCAGGAAATTGCCTGTGGTTATTATAGCGGTCAGCGCCGGATAATAATCATCGTTTAATACGGTGGGTATCAGATTTACACCGAGGCATTCGAGCAGTTCGATGGGCTGAATTAAAAATACCAGTGCAATGATGAGCAGCGCTTTTTGCGACAGTTTGCGAAAAGGGATCATGACAAATCCCATAATTGCAAACAATAACAGTACATCGCCTCCCGGAAAAAATGCGGCGTTAATGGTGGCAAATACCGCCAGTAAAACCAGACGCCATGCAAAGCGACCGCCAAAATCGGCTCCTTTCATTTCCTGATTACGTTGCTGGATAATAAAGGTAAACCCAAACAACAGGGCAAAAATGGCATAGCTCTTTCCGCCAAAAAGAAAGAAAAGACTGTCCCAAACGCTTTTATTTATTAATAAGGCTGTTTCGGAGGTACTTTCCGGATATACACCGTAAATAAAATGTTCGATGCAGTGTAGTAATAAGATGGCTGCCACGGCAAAACCACGCAGCGCATCTACAACTACGACGCGATTTGTTTTCGGGGGTTGATTCATACTGTTAATCATATTTATAGTAGTAATAAATTAGGCGGATATATAATCTGTTTATTTCTTCAAAAAACGCTTCACCAGATAATTACGAACCGGGATATCATAACAACGAAGCAGGACATAAGCTAATATCATACTGCCGATTACTACAGCCAGAGCGCCCGGAAGCGATTGACCAAAAGTGAGTTCCTTGTTTTTTACCCAGGCATAATACAGATAAATAAACGGATAATGTACCATATAAAGCGGGTAGGAGATATCGCCTAAAAAACGACAGGTGCGCGTCATCCATTTGCCGGTAACCTGACCCGAAGCGCCAAGATAAACCAATAGCGGGAAGATCAGTGCAAAACAGATGGTATCGTACAAACCATTCATCCACAGATGATCGGCGCCGCCAATACGCGGTATGGCCAGCAAAACAATCAGGATGATGCTGCAAATCCAGAAAGCACCTTTTACTTTAGCTGGTTTAAACAGACGGAACAGCAGCAAACCGGCCGAGAAAGAGAACAGCAAGCGCAGAAAACCGCCTGTAAACTCGGATTTGGTGAGCGAATAGCCTACACAGATATCGCCCGTTGGTCCCCAGATGGCAAATATAGACAGACCGCATCCGGCCAGTACAACAAGCACTGTAAGTGCTTTAACAGGCAGTTTCCGAATGAAGAGTGCATAAAGAATGTTGCCGATGTATTCGAAAAAGAGCGACCAGCTCGGTCCGTTGAGCGGATACATTTCGCCCAGTCCGCGCACTTCGGTGCCGATAGGGGCCGGAATAAGCAGGGCATTCAGGAAGGTGGCGATAAAAAGAGCCAGAATAGTTACTTTTGAAACGTCCCATACATTGCAGCCCTGTGTATAAAACATAATACCGCCAATCAGTGCACCAATCACAACCATGGGTTGCAGGCGGATTACTCTTCGTTTAAGGAATTCGAGTGTGCTCATTGTTTTCCAGCGATCATCGTAAGCATAACCGATTACGAAGCCGGAGAGAATAAAGAAAAAATCAACAGCCAGATAGCCGTGGTTGATTTGTTGATCGAGATGGCTGGTTGCATAGGCTTCGAAAATGTGAAACCAGACTACCATAATGGCTGCAACACCGCGCAGACCGTCGAGGATTTCGAAATGCGGCTTGGCATTAGGCATAGCCACAGTAGGAATTTGAGTTTTAAGCATGAGTAAGTTGTTCTATAATATATATGTGTTTTTCACTGTCGGAAGCGCGAAGATAATAAAAAATCCGTCAAAATCAATGATAACACTTTTTAACTATCTTAAAATTAAAAGAACATCAATTAGTTAGCAGTAATCTTGCTTTTCGATGTAACGAAACACTTGCATTGTAAGAAATAATATCTACCTTTGCACCCGGGTAAGTCCTACACGGCATGCTCCCTCGGAATCCCCCAGGGCTTGACCGCAGCAAGGGTACTTGGTTGTAGCGGCGCGATGTAGTAAGCTTACCCACCTGCCTCTTTAGCTCAGTTGGCCAGAGCACGTGATTTGTAATCT
>CAMTPG010000189.1 GCA_947074335.1 uncultured Parabacteroides sp. | reverse complement strand
CCAAACTATTAATGACACACAAACAAGATATATCTATTTGAAATGTCATTTTTGTTTTTACTATCATTTAGCTACCTGTTTTTAATTTTATTTATCTTTTATCTTGTTTTATTTTTGTTTATATAAATTTATGTATATATTTGTTGCGTTCTGAAAAACTGAAGCATAGAGTATATACTATATATAAATAACCGGCCGGCCACAGTAAAAACCCGAATAGCTTGTGCTATTTAATTAACGTAATATTCATTTTTATAAAACAAGATTATGAGTAGACAACTTACACTATTGTTTTGCTTATTATTTTCGTGCACTACCATTCTCTATTCCCAAACAAAAACGATAAAGGGATTGGTAATTTCCGCTGACGATGGCGAACCGATTATCGGAGCAACCATTTTGATTCAGGGAACTTCGGTGGGAACAATAACAAACATCGACGGCGAATTCGCATTGCAGGTGCCCGAAACTGCCACCACGGCTGTGTTTTCGTATGTAGGAATGAAATCTCAGGAGCTGCCGATTACTCCCGAGATGTTGGTCAAACTGGGTTCAAACTCGCAGGCTCTCGACGAAGTGGTGGTTACTGCCATGGGTATTTCCAAAGAAAAAAAGGCATTGGGTTATGCCGTGCAGGATGTAAAATCCGAACAGCTTACACAAGGGGCGAACTCGTCGTTTGTAGGTGCATTGCAGGGCAAAGTTTCAGGAGTCGACTTCTCGCCTACCAGCGGTATGCCGGGTGCCTCGGCGAAGATGACTATTCGCGGTTCGCGCTCATTTACAGGCGATAACACACCGCTTTATGTGGTAGACGGGATGCCTATTTCGTCGGCATCCGATTACAGCACAGGCGGTTCGGTTACCGGAACCGACAACGCTAACCGCTCGTTCGATATCGATCCGAACGATATTGAGAGCATCAATATCCTGAAAGGTCAGGCGGCATCGGCGCTGTACGGTATGCGCGCTTCGAATGGTGTGGTGATTATCACAACCAAAAGCGGACGCAATGCCAACAAGGGCAAACCGCAAATCTCCTTCTCTTCTTCGATCAGCATGGATAAAGTGGCGCGTATGCCTGAGCTACAGAGCAATTATGCACAAGGTTCGGCCGGCAAATATGTGCCGACAGGTCAGTCTTCGTGGGGTCCGCTGATTTCGGATCTGGCCAACGATCCCACATACGGAGGCAATAATTTCGGTCACGAAGGGAAATATTATGTGTCGCAATGGGGATTAGCCAACGGCACCGGCATGGAAGACGAAGCAAACTGGGTTACACCGGATTCGTATACAAATGCCAAAGATTTCTTCCGCACCGGCTATATCTGGAACAACTCACTGAATGTGCAACAGGCTAATGATAAAGGGTTTTACTCTTTCTCGCTGGGTAACGCCAAACAAAACGGGATTGTGCCGGGCACCGGAATGGATCGTTACAATGTGAAGCTGAGCGCCGAAACCAATCTGAATCCGCACTTCACAACCGGCTATACCGGCAATTTTATCTATTCGCGCATCGACAAACAGCAGGGCGCCAACGACGGGATTGTTTCGAGCGTTTATCTGGCGCCGCCATCGTATAATCTGGCCGGCATTCCCAATTCAAAATTCGGCGATCCGAATACACAGGTAAGTTACCGCACGGTTTCGCGCTGGGGAAATCCGTACTGGATCTCGGAGAATTGCGAATACTTCGAAAAAACTTTCCGCTTCTTCGGCAATGCATACCTGAATTATAAAACGAATTTCGGAACCGATAATCATACCTTGCAGGCGCGTTATATTCTGGGTACGGATGCTTATCAGACCAATTATACCAGCAAAAATGCCTATGGATTCCGCGATGGCGCAGGTTCGATGACAAATCGTTATCTGACCAAGATTGCGTTGAACTCGCTGGCTACGGCCACTTACAACTGGATCATCAACGATGATCTGACCTTCGATGCGCTCGTGGGTAATGAGTTTATTCACAACTCATTGAAAGTAGCCGATAATACGGGAACCAACTTCAACTTTCCGGGTTGGGATCATATGAATAATGCTTCGGTCTATGATAATGGCGACACCGATTCGCAATCGCGCACTGTGGGATTCTTTGCCAACGCTTCGCTGGCTTATAAGAATATGCTGTATCTGAATGTGACTGGCCGCGACGATATCGTTTCTACCATGCCGTCGAAACATCGCTCGTTCTTCTATCCTTCGGTTTCGCTGGGATTCATCTTCACCGAATTGGAGTCGCTGCAGAATGATATTCTTACATTTGGTAAAATCCGTTTATCGTATGCCGAAGTGGGCATGGCCGGACAGTATTATCCCGATTATTTTGTAAAGGGCTCGTTTGGCGGCGGATTTATCAACGGTGTAAGCATTTTATATCCGATCAACGGCAACATGGGATACCGCAAAAGTGCCACGGTTTACAATCCGGATCTGAAACCGCAGAATACGATTTCGTATGAGGCTGGCGCTGATCTGACTTTCCTGCGCGGACTGGTCAGTATGAACTTCACCTATTCGCGTCAGAATGTAAAAGATCAGATTTTCTCGGTGCCTCTGCCCCGCTCTACCGGCGCAAGTTCGTATTATACCAATGGCGGAAAAGTGCATACCGATGCGTATGAGTTGGGCGTTACAGTTACGCCGATCCGTACACGCAATGTAGAATGGAACGTGAATCTGAACTACACAAAAATCAATAACTATGTAGACGAACTGGCCGACGGCGTAACCAGTATTTTCCTGGGCGGTTATACAACTCCGAATGTGCGCGCCATGGCCGGCGAAAAGTATCCGGTGGTTTGGGGTTCGTGCTTCAAACGCGACGATGCGGGCAATATCGTAATCACAGAAAGCGGCATGCCGGTAGCCGGCGGCGAAGGTGTGATTGCGCGGACAAGTCCCGATTTCACGCTGGGATTCAATACCGGACTGACAGTTTACAAGGCGCGCCTGACGGCAACATTCGATTGGCGTAAAGGCGGTCAGATTATGGCGGGAACAAACGGCGAGCTCGATTATTACGGCGTAAGTAAAGAATCGGGTAAAGATCGTGATCGCGGCTATGCACTTTCTACCGGCGTGGTTCAAACCGGAACCGACGAGAATGGCAATCCGGTTTACAGTGCACCGCAGACTATTCAGATTCCGGCCGATCAGATCGAATCCTTCTATACACAACGTGCCAGTATCTGGGAAAGCCGCGTATCGGATAATGATTTCGTGAAACTGAGAGAAATCGCATTCAACTACGAAATCATCAAAACCCAGAATCTGGAATTGTATGCCAATGTGTTTGCCCGCAACATTATCATCTGGTCGAAAGTGAAAAACATCGACCCCGAAACATCGCAGGGCAACGGCAACATGGCGGGCGCATTCGAGCGTTTCTCGCTTCCGCAGACTACAAGTTACGGTATCGGATTCAACATTAGATTTTAACGGTTAAACGAGTGATTTATGAAAATAGCAATATATAAAAGAATCATGGGATTATGTGCAGGCGCGATTTTTTTGTCGGCTTGTACGGATACAATCATGAATGATATCAACGAAGATGTGAATCATCCTACCAGTGTGGCCTCTTCGTTTATTGTCACCGAGGTATTGACCAATACGGCATTCAGCGTGCTGGGCGGCGATTACAATGCCTATATCGCAGTTTGTATGGAGCACGAAGGCGGCGCTTCCGAACAGATGTACGAAACCGATCATCGCATGTTTCAAATGGAAGATGCGAGTAGTTTCGGCAACTGTTGGGGTTATGTATATAACAACCTGAATGCCTGCCAGGATATTATTAATATCTGCTCTGAAGGCGGCAGCGAAGCGGGCAACCTGGTGAATCGCGGCATCGGCAAAACGATGATGGCGCTCAATCTGGCCAATCTGACGGATCTGCACGGCGATGTGCCCTGGACCGAAGCGCTGAATTTTGCGCTGTACATGACGCCGCAGCTGGATAAGCAGGAAACCATTTACAAAGATGTATTCCGCCTGCTCGATGAAGCTTTGGCCGATTTGGAGAGCGGCACAAAATCGCAGATCACTTCGGCAGATGTATATTATGGCGGCGATGCGGCAGCCTGGGCCAAAGCGGTTTACGGATTAAAAGCGCGCTACACGATGCGTTTGCTGGGAAGAAGCAGCAATCAGTCGCAGGATCTGAATGCCATTCTCGGCTACATCGGCAACTCCTTCGAATCGGCAGCCGATGAGTTGAAGCTGGATAAATATGATGCGATTACCACATACAATCCGACATATGTATTTTGTCGCAGTCGCGACCTGAACGGATTAAGTCAGAGCCTGATGGATAAATTCATCTCCCGCAATGATCCGCGTGCCCTGCAGGTGGCTGTAGATCCGCAATACAACCTGATTACGCCGGATGCGGCCGCTTACAATCCCGTGCCCAACGGATCGGGTGATAAAATGCAGGGCGTTTACAGTCAGGCCGCCACAAACTGGTCTGAATGCGCACCCACACAGCTGATGAGTTATCATGAACTGCTCTTTCTGAAAGCTGAAGCGCAGGCGCGTCTGGGTATCGATGCTTCCGAAACACTGAGATCGGCCATGATGGCGGCTTACGAAAATCTGGCAATCGGTGTGCAGGCAGCGATTAACTCGACCTTCAAAAACCGGGTAAACGGCGTTTGCACCTTATCGGCTGCGATGGCTGCGGAACATTTCGATGCGACGGTTTCTGCGCTCTACAAGCAAAATCCGCTGCGCGAAGTGATGATCGAAAAATATCTGGCATTCTTCGGCGCTTCGGGCGAATCGATTGAGGCATTCAATGATTATCGCCGACTGACTTATTTAGGCGAGAATTTCATCACATTGATTAATCCGAACAATGCTTCCAGCACGGAATATTCGAAAGGTCATTTTCCGCTTCGGTTAGCATACGGATCAGGCGATACAACAACAAACCCTTATGTATATGAAGCACAAGGCGATGGTTCATTTGTTTATAGTGAACCCGTTTGGTGGGCCGGTGGGAACCGGTGATTTTATAGTGTAAGTAAGAGGAAGGCTGTCGCGTGTTGCGACAGCCTTTGTTTTTGGGGAAATGCGAGTTAATGAGAAGTTTGCCGGATAAGAATATGAATGCCGCCAATTGAAGAAAATCTATAAACCGGAAAAAAGAGAATGCTCAGAAGAAGATCGAATCTTTTCTAAATGCTGTAATTTGTAAAATGCCGGCAATAAACGGGTAATTTATATCGTTTGGAGAAATTTATTAAATGAAACACAGAAAGAAATCGCCAATCAGTATTATGGAGATTATGATGTTATTCATCCATTGTGAATTACGAATAAACGGAAAAGCGGATTTATTTATTCCGTAAATCTTCTGCCGTTTTTATCAGTTCCTTATACTATCAAATCAGTTCCTTATACTATCAAAAAGAAAACGGTTCAAATTATCCCCATAAAATACCGGGATAATTTGAACCGCTGCTTTGACAAATCAGGGCTTTACCCTTATAACTCCTGCAAACGAGCCAGTCGTTCGGCATCCGTTTTCGATAGTGCCTTC
>CAMTPG010000188.1 GCA_947074335.1 uncultured Parabacteroides sp. | reverse complement strand
TGCTCATCCGTCATGCTGAACGGTGTAAACAGTGCAATACCCGCTGCGCCATTTTCCATGGAACCGGCTACGGCCTCTTCAATTTCTGAAGGAAGCAGACCATGACCTTCGGGATCTTTGATATTGGCTTTATTTTCCCAGTCGCGACAGATAAACAAGCCGCTGATTACCGGTTTTTCACCTTTTACAGATTCAACCTCTTCGGCAACCACTTCGCCTACCCATTCGGGACCTTCCAGATAGAAATCATTGTAATTCATCGGGAAAATAGCATCGATATTCCAGTCGTTCCATTGCTGGCGAACCATCGGCACCGCATACGAATCGGGTCCGGGGAAAACAGCAGCACTCACCTTTTTGCCTTTGCTGTGTACATTTTCGGCAATCTGATTAACCAGATTCGTAATCAGACCGCTACGGTAAGCTGCCCATTCTTTTACCTGCGACGGATCTTCCACTTCGAGGATATTGATGCCGGTTTTATTTTTGAAATCCTCCACGCATACATCGCAGTAGCAATAATCGGCAACCGGATACTCTTCGTTCATCACCAGTCCGTATTTATCCCACAAGCCGCGTGCCAGAATCACATCCACAAAGCGGATATAATCCAGATGTACATAATCCACTTCGGGGATATCGGCCACTTTGCCATACAGATCAACCAGGAACTCGGCTGTTTGCGGACGGTTCGGACATAAGAACTTATAATAAGGTACGTAAGCCTGTACATCATAAGCCGATTCGCCATTGCGGTTTACCGCATAAGTTACAGAATCCATGCCGCCCTGAAGCATTGCCGGAATCCAGGCATGATATTCCATGCCGTTAGCTTTGGCTACCTGAGCCGCACGCTGTATTTTTTCCAGATCATGACCGGCGTTGTAGCACATGCCATCCACGCCTTTCGATTTCCAGTTGCCAAATTCATTTTGCAATGATTCGGCGGTTGTGTTTTTGCTTTCGCCCTGCCAGGCATAGACTTTTACTTTGTCGTCGGAAGTTTTATGGCATGCAGTAAAAAGAGAAACAGATACTACTGCCATAGCTAAAATCATTTTCTTCATAGGATTATATTATCAATTAAAAATAAAGATCAATTTGTAAATTAAAAATCAATTCGCATGAGTTTAATCTCTTAAACTCCGCATATCGCTGAATTTAATAAGTAAACACTACCGGATCAGCACCGGCTGTCCGGATTTTGCTTTTTCCCGATGTGTTCATCGGATTACAGCATCAAATTCATAAAAATGAAGATGTCCCGGAAGAGTAATCCCTTCCGGGAACATCCTGCATATAGTAAGACGTTTGTTTTTGCAATCAGTTATTCATTATCCATACAGGGACAAAGCGACGGAATCAGATTACGATCGCCGTATGCATTATCCACACGCGCCACATTGATCCAGAATTTGGCATCATGAATCCAGTCGAGCGGGAAAGCCGCCTGTTCACGCGAATAGGGATGATTCCATTCGTTGGCCGTAACTTCGTATTCGGGATGCGGAGCATTTTTCAGCACATTATCTGTGGCCGGTACTTTGCCCTCTTCCACCTCTTTGATCTCCTTCCAAATGCAGTCGAGCATTTCGATGAAACGATCCAGTTCGGCTTTGCTTTCGCTCTCGGTCGGTTCAACCATCAATGTGCCGTGTACCGGGAATGAGAGAGTAGGCGCGTGATAACCAAAATCCATCATACGTTTGGCGATATCGCCTTCATCAATTCCCGATCTTTCGCGAATGGTGCGACATTCCAGAATCAGTTCGTGTCCTACACGGCCTGTTGCGCCGGTATATACAATGCCGTAAGTATCTTTCAGCTTTTCGGCCAGATAGTTGGCATTCAGAATGGCTGTTTTTGTTACTGTTTCCAAGCCTTCGGTACCCAGCAGACGGATATAAGCATATGTAATCGGTAAAATACCGGCACTGCCGTAAGGCGCTGCCGAAACCGTATCCGAATCGCTTCCCCATAAAACCGGATGCGAGGGCAGATAAGGAATCAGATGCTCGGCCACGCAGATCGGACCTACGCCCGGACCGCCGCCGCCATGCGGTGAAGCGAATGTTTTATGCAAATTCAGATGACACACATCGGCACCGATAATGCCCGGATTCGTCAGTCCCACCTGCGCATTCATATTCGCACCATCCATATACACCTGCGCTCCGCAGGCATGGATAATATCGCACATCTCTTTAATATCCGCTTCGAAAATACCATGTGTGGAAGGATAAGTAATCATCGTTGCCGCCAGCTTTTCTTTGTTGGCTTCCGCCTTTTCGCGGAAATCCTGCATATCGATGTTTCCTTTCTCATCGCATTTCACCGTCACGGTCTGATAACCGCACTGGATCGCACTGGCCGGATTTGTGCCGTGTGCCGAAGCAGGTAATAAAACAAGGTTACGATAACCTTCGCCGATACTCTCCTGATACGAACGAATAGTGCGTAATCCTGCATATTCGCCGGCTGCGCCCGAGTTAGGCTGCAGTGTAACCCCTTTCAGTCCGGTGATCTCGGCCAGATAAGCCGACAGATTTTCGATCAGCTCGGTATAACCTTCCACCTGATCTTCGGGAGCATACGGGTGAATATTCTGGAATTCCGGTCTGCTCAACGGCAACAGCGACGAAGCCGGATTGAGCTTCATGGTACACGAACCCAGCGAAATCATGGATTGTGCCAGCGAAATATCTTTTCTGCCCAAACGGGTGATGTAACGCATCAGCTCCGTTTCGGTATGGTATTTTTTGAATACATCTTCCTGCAGGAAATCGGAAGTACGTGCAAACTTCGCATCGAAGTATGTTTTTTGCGGTGCATTCTCTTTCAGCATATAATCCTTTCCGGCGGCACCGGCAAAGATATAAAGCAATACGCCGATATCGTCGGGCTGTGTGGTTTCGTCGATACTGATGCCCACCTGGCCGCTTTCGAAGTAGCGCAGGTTCACCTTGCACTCGAGCGCAATCTCGCGCAGTGCATTTACCGAAACATGCGCCGGCAGTTCCAGCTTCAGCGTATCGAAGAAATCCTTATTCAGCTGCTGATAGCCCAGTTTTTCCAGCTCACCGGCCAGAAAACCTGCCGAAGCATGAATGCGTCCGGCTATATCGCGCAGCCCTTCAGCACCGTGGTACACCGCATAAAAACCGGCCATGGTAGCCAGCAATGCCTGTGCCGTACAGATATTCGAAGTTGCCTTTTCGCGTTTGATATGTTGTTCGCGCGTTTGCAGAGCCAGGCGCAAAGCCTGATGTCCGTAAGCATCCTTCGAAATACCGATGATGCGACCCGGAATGGCGCGTTTATATTCATCTTTGGTGGCAAAATAAGCCGCCGACGGACCGCCGTAAAACATCGGCGTACCGAAGCGCTGGCTGGAACCAAATACCACATCCGCGCCCCATTCGCCCGGAGGAGTAAGCAGCACCAGACTCATCAGGTCGGCAGCAACCGCCACACGTGTACCGTTGGCAGCAGCCTGTTCCACAAAGCTTTTATAATCTTCGATCGAACCTTCCGCATTGGGATACTGAACGATGGCACCGAACACATCCGGTGTAAATTCGAAGGTTTTATAGTTGCCCTTCACAATCTTGATACCCTGCGGAATCATGCGGGTATGAATCACGGCCTGAGTTGATTCGAATACATGTTCGTCGACAAACAGTTTGTTGGCACCGGCTTTTACCTGGGCGCGACTGCGACTGCCGAAAAACAACGTGGCCGCTTCGGCTGCCGCCGTAGCTTCGTCGAGAAGCGAACAGTTGGTCAGCGGCAATCCGGTCATCTCGCAAATCACCGTCTGAAAATTCAGCAAAGCCTCCAGACGACCCTGCGATACCTCGGCCTGATAAGGCGTATATGAGGTGTACCAAACCGGATTTTCGAATACATTGCGCAGGATAGGAGCCGGACAAACCGTATCATACCAGCCCATGCCGATGTATGAAGTAAAAATTTCATTTTTAGAAGCCAGCTCGGCGATATGCTCTGCAAATTCACGTTCCGTCATCGGTTCGGGCAGATTGAGCGGCTCTTTTAAGCGAATGTTGGCCGGAATGGTCTGATCGATCAGTTCGTCGACCGATTTCACTCCGACCACCTTTAACATATCGGGCATATCCGATGAGGCTATGCCGACATGGCGGTTTACAAATTTGTTTGTGTCCATCATTTTAAGATCTATGTAGTTATAAATAAGGATTACTCTTTTTTTCGGTTCCCACGGTGGTTGGTTCGCCATGACCCGGATAGATCACGGTCTCGTCGGGAAGAGTAAGTATGTTTTTTCGGATTGCCATCACCAAAACATCCATATCGCCGCCCCACAAATCCGAGCGGCCGATGCTGCCTGCAAAAACGGCATCGCCGGCAATCAGAAAATGCTGTGCTTCGTTATAAAACACCATGCCGCCCGGCGAGTGTCCCGGCAGCGCAAGCACTTTGAGTTCCGAATTACCGAAACGAATCACCTCGTTATCGGTCAGATAATGACCCACAGGCACTGCTTTCACCTGCTGCGGCAAACCAAAAAGCTTCGCCTGATCTTCGGGCGAGGGCAGATTTTCGGCATCCAGCCGGCTGGCTTCGGGCTTCAGCTGATAGGTTTCGTACAGAAACGCATTGCCGAAGATATGATCCAGATGCAGGTGCGTGCACAGGTTATGTTTCAGTGTAAGTTTATTTTCGTCGATGAAAGCGGTCAGTTCCTCCTCCTCCTGTTTGCGGAAACAGCCACAATCGATGATCACGGCTTCGCCCGTTTCATCATACAGCAGATAGGAGTTCTCTCCGAAATAATTGAATACAAATGTTTTAACAGTAATCATAGCGGTACGTAAACAACTTTTTTAGTTTCGAAAAATTCTTCTTTAAATACATCTTTCAAATCCAGTGTAACGGCCTGTTTGCGGAAAGGCAGAATTTCGTGTTGTAATTCGCCGCCTTTCAGACAGATCAATCCGTTGGGCAGACTGTTTTGCTGCTCTTTGCGGATGTTCTTGCGGGCTATCTTCACCAGATCGGCCAGAGGCATTACGGCGCGACTCACCACGAAATCGAAAAGGCGTTTCTCCTCTTCGGCGCGGCAATGGCGAAAGGTTACGTTTTTCAGTCCGATAGCCTCGGCTACTGCCTGTCCCACCTTAATTTTTTTACCAATGCTATCCACCAGATGAAACTGTACGTCGGGTTGCATAATGGCCAGCGGGATGCCCGGAAAACCGCCTCCCGTGCCGATATCCATAATTTCCGAACCCGCTTTGAAACGGATCATCTTCAGGATGCCCAGCGAGTGCAGCACATGATGTTCGTACAGATTCACAATATCTTTGCGCGAAATGACATTGATTTTTGCATTCCAGTCGGCATACAGCGGATAAAGCATCTCCAGCTGTTTATATTGAGTTTCGGTGATTTCCGGAAAATACTGTTTCAGCGCCAGCAACTGCTGTTGTATGCTGTATTGTTCGTTTTGTTCCATTTCTGTTGCAGGAATAGATGAAGTAATGTGTTTAACGTTTAATTAATTCCAGACCAGGTCTGTAATCGGACTCTCTCT
>CAMTPG010000187.1 GCA_947074335.1 uncultured Parabacteroides sp. | reverse complement strand
GATGCATTCCTGCAGGATGAAAAGGATACACAGGAAAAGGTGAAAAAGGCACAGGCTGAACAACAACAGCGTCGTCGCACCGAGAAAGAATGGTAATTAATAAGTAATTAGAAAAAACAATTATATAATGAGGAAATTAGTTTTCTTATTTGTTCTACTGGCTGCTTTCGGAGCTGTGAAAGCTGCAGACGTAAGCTTTAAAGCTTCGGCTCCGCAGGCAGTAATTATGGGAGAGAATTTCAGATTATCCTATACGGTTAATGCTGAAGCTAAGGATTTGCGTATACCCGAATTGCCCGATTTTGATGTGCTGATTGGTCCGTCTACTTCGACCAGTTATAGTACACAGGTGATAAACGGAAGCATGACTTCCGAAACCACATTAACATTTACCTATGTATTGCAGGCTAAAAAAGAGGGAACCTTCAATATTCCGCCGGCAACCATTAAGGTAAAAAGTTCCAATTATACCTCCAATGCACTGGTGGTAAAAGTGCTTCCTCCCGATCAGGCAGCACAGGCACAATCACAAAACAGCCAGTCGGCCGGCTCCTCAGCCGCCGCAGCCGTTAATAACGATGATCTGTTTATCGCCACCAATGTGGCTAAAAAGACCATTTACGAGCAGGAAGGTGTATTGGTTACTTTCAAACTTTATGCCGGTCGTAATGCCAACGTAACCAGTGCCAATCAGCTGAAACTGCCCGAATTCGAAGGTTTTCTGGTGCAGGATATCGAGCTGCCACAAAATAAACAGTTTGTTTACGAAAACTATAACGGCAAGAATTATGCCGTATTACCTATCAAAGAGGCTATCATTTTCCCGCAGCGTTCGGGTAAAATCACCATTCCGGCCGGTCAGCTCGAAGTAACACTTCGCACACAGAGCGAAGCCCGCCGTCCGCGCAGCGTATTTGATTTCTTCGAAGATCACGGCTATGTCAATGTAAACAAAATGCTTACATCCACGCCCGTTACAATCGATGTAAAGCCGCTGCCTCCCGGCAAACCGGCCGCTTTTTCTGGTGCTGTGGGTGCATTTAATATGACCTCTTCCATCAGTACCGAAAATCTGAAAACAGACGAAGCCGTTACAATTAAAGTGGAAATTTCCGGCAATGGAAATGTAAAACTGGTAAAGAATCCCGAGGTGGTTTTCCCTAACGATTTCGAAGTTTATGATCCGAAAGTGGAAACCAGCCTGCGCACAACCGCAGCCGGTTCGATCGGTACAAAAACCATCGAATATATGGCTATCCCGCGTTATGCCGGCGATTTTGAGATTCCGGCTATTCAGTTCTCTTATTTCGATACGAAATCGGCAACATATAAAACGATCACATCCGGTCCTTATAAACTGCATGTAGAACAGGGAGCAGCTTCATCAGCCGGTCCGATGATTTCAAATTACAGCAACAAAGAAAGTGTGAAATACCTCAATCAGGATATCCGCTATCTGAAGGTGAATCAGGTAAAATTTATGCAGAACCATGAAATTTTCTTCGGTTCATTCCTTTATTATCTGTGCTATATTATTCCGGCTATTCTCTTTATCGTATTCTTTATTATTTACCGTAAACAGGTAAAAGAAAACTCGGATTTGGCACTGGTGCGTACCAAGAAGGCCAACAAAATGGCTGTACGTCGTCTGAAAGTGGCAGGAACCTTGCTGAAAGAGAATAAGAAAGAGGCCTTCTACGATGAAGTATTGCGGGCATTATGGGGCTATCTGAGCGATAAACTGAATATGCCGCAATCTAATCTGACCAAAGATAATGTAGAAGCCGAACTTATGAAATATGGAGTAGATAATGCGTTGATTACCGAATTTATGGATATTCTGCATACCTGCGAATTTGCCCGCTATGCACCGGCTCAGGGTTCGGATGCCATGGATAAACTCTATGAGCAGACCGTGGATGCCATCGGTAAAATGGAAAATACAATAAAAAAGTAACAGGATGAAACGATATAATTATATTACTAAACTGATTCTTTTACTGCTGATTCAGCTGGTTGTAACGGGCGTTTATGCCCAGCAATCGGTATTGGATGAAGCAGAGGCAGCTTATAGAAGCGAAGATTACAAAAAAGCAGTCGAGCTATATGAAGGATTACTAAAAACCGAAGGCGAATCGGCCGAAGTCTATTATAATCTGGGTAATGCTTATTATAAAGAAAACAAAGTAGCTCCGGCTATTTTGAACTATGAGCGCGCATTGCGTCTGGATCCGGGAGATAAAGATATTCGCTTCAATCTGCAACTGGCACGCCAGAAATCGGTGGATAAAATAGAACCGATGGATCATTTCTTTCTGAGCGACTGGTTTCACTCACTGCAGCAATCCGGAAGTGCTAACTCATGGGGCACCATTGGCATTGTTTGTTTTATTCTTTTCATCGGATGTCTGCTGTTGTTTTTCTTTTCCAAATGGATTCGTTTAAAAAAGATCGGTTTCTATTTCGGTTTACTCTTTATTCTGATTATTGTATTTGCCAATATCTTTGCATACAAACAAAAAGAGGAGATGATAAATCGCAAAATAGCCATTATTTATACACCTACCGTTACATTGAAAAGCTCGCCCGATGCCAGTGGAAATGATCTTTTTATTTTGCACGAAGGCACAAAAGTGAATATCAAAAACCGGTTAGGCGAATGGAGCGAAATTGAAACTGAAGATGGAAGTGTAGGATGGATGCCGAACAAAGATTTTGAAATTATCTGAGGCATTTGTCTGACACAAAACAATTATGATAGAAAATTTTTTAAGGTACGAACGCGAAGCGTTCTTTGCGCTAAACGGCAGCGATTCGGCTTTTCTGGACCGGTTTATGTTTATCTATACCGGAAAAGCGGTCTGGCTGCCGTTAGCCGTTTTTATTGTGATTATCCTGTTTTATAAAAAGAACTGGCGCGAATGGCTGCTGATCACATTATCGCTGGTTTTATTAATTACACTCTGTGATCAATTTGCATCAACCATTTGTAAACCCTTGTTTATGCGATTCCGTCCTACGCATCATCCCGACTTTATGGATCAGGTGAAGACGGTATTTGGCTATCGGGGAGGTAGATACGGATTTATATCCAGCCATGCAGCCAACGCTTTCGGCTTTGCCATGTTTATGGCTCTATTGCTGCGAAATAAGTTATTTACCTGGACTATCTTTATCTGGGCAACACTGACCGCATATACACGCATTTATCTGGGTGTGCATTTTATTTCCGACATCATTCCGGGTATTCTTGCCGGTTTGCTTTTTGGTACAGGCGTTTATTATCTGTATCGATTTTGTTATAAAAAATGGATGCGGCAAAATGCACCACTTTACACCTCGGTTTATTCCGCCAGACAGATCAACTATATTGTGATTGCTATCTATGTCACCATACTCTGCATCATGATATTCAACCGGATTCTGACATAGGTTTGTAATAAACATGTCGTAAAGCATATCCTTTTTTTGATTGATTGTTTGTTGCTTTCTAAATTAATGCATAAGTTAGAGGCATGAAATAAACACATTATTAACCTTCAAAAAAAGGGAACCATGACAAAGACGATTACATTTAACGATCTTCGCAGACTCAAAGATAGTCTGCCAGATGGAAGTACACACCGTATAGCTGATGAATTGGGTTTATCTGTTGAAACCGTGCGTAATTATTTTGGCGGACATAATTTTAAGGATGGAAAATGTTGCGGAGTCCATTTAGAACCAGGTCCTAATGGTGGTTTAGTAGTATTAGATGACACTACAATATTTGATCGTGCAATTGAAATATTGCAGGAAAAAGAAGAAATGACTGAAGCGTTCGAGCAAGCCTGAACCGCTACAGAATAAAGAAAAATCCCATGGTTCGGTATTTGCCTGATTATGGGATTTTTTGTTAAACCTTCACTCTGTTTAGCTTGTTTAACAAATAAACTAACATCATGGAAGATAAAAACGACAAACTGGTTACGCTGGCTATACATACGTATGAAAAGGCCGAGATTTTAAAAACAATGCTCGAATCTGAGGGGATACCGGTTTCCATTACCAATGTCAATCAGATACAACCCGTTATATCTGCCGGTGTGCGTGTGCGCATCAACGAAAGTGATTTACCGCACGCTTTGCGTATCATCGAAGACAGCAAATGGCTTTCGCAGGAAGATGAAGATGAAAATGGCAGTAATGATAAAATACCCAAAATACTGATTCCGGTAGATTTTTCCGATTATGCAATCAAAGCCTGCAAAATCGGAATTAATCATGCTCATAAAACGGGCGGCGAAGTCATGATTATGCATGCCTATTATAGTCCGTATTTCCCGTCGGCCATGCCGATGGTAGACTCAATCACCTATGATGTAAGTGAAGAGGAATCTGTTCTTACCACCTTGAAGCATGTACAGGCAGATATGGAAAATCTGTGTACACTGATCAACCGGTTGATGAAATCGGGCGAACTGCCGAAGGTAAAATACGAATATACATTCCGCGAAGGATTGCCGGAAGAGGAAATCATTGCTTACAGCCGCATTTATAATCCATCGCTGATCATTATGGGCACACGCGGTGCCGATCAGAAAGACATCGATTTAATCGGCAGTGTAACAGGCGAGGTGATCGAAGTAAACCGGATACCGCTTCTGGCTGTTCCCGAACATATGCCGTATCAGGATTTATCTGAAATGCAAAATGTAGCCTTCGGTACCTCATTTAATCAGCGAGATCTGATCGTATTGGATACATTTATGCAATTTATAAAACCCTATAATTTCAAGGTTCATCTGTTTAATGTTTCTACCAGTAAGGATGAATGGAACGAAATCCGGCTCACCGGCATCCATGAGTACCTGAAAAAGCATTATCCCGATGCCGATATTTCGCATACGGTTTTGGCCGATGGTGATCTGTTGCTTGCGATCGAGAAGTTTGTACGCGACGAAAAAATAGACCTGATCGCACTCAATACCCAGCGCAGACATGTGTTGGCACGCATCTTCAACCCTTCGATTGCCCGCAAGATGCTGTTCCATACCGACACGCCGTTGCTGGTGCTGAGCGATAAAAAATAGACTGTCATTCTGTCAGTTATAGTTCGGGCTGAACACCGAAAAAGAGCCCGAATCTGTAAAAATGCATTGGCAAACCGATACAAGGCATGGCAATGCATTTTTCATTACACTGTAGTGTATTTAAAATTGCACTGCAGTGTATTTCCGATTACACTGCAGTGCGTTGTAGAGCGACCTTCATTTTATTTATCTTGTCTGATCCCGATATAGGCATCAGAATGAATCGGTAAAAATGGCAGTTTCCGGCGAAAATGTTAAATCGGATATCGTTCTCCCGCTAAAAATAATTATCTTTGTTTTCTGTTAGTGGATGAAAAAACACTTTAGATTGTATGGACAGATATTTAATTATAAAAACCAGAGACGAATTATTACGCATAAAAATAGGACAAATTCTCTATTTTGAAGCAGATAGAAATTATACGAAGTTATTGTTATCTAACGGAATTCAGTTTACCTTTGCCATCAACATCGGAAAGATAGAAGAGACTTTGGAGAAACAGGTATCAGGCAG
>CAMTPG010000186.1 GCA_947074335.1 uncultured Parabacteroides sp. | reverse complement strand
CACCAGAATCCATGCCTAAATAACTATTTTTAGAAACCAAAGTCGTCAATTTCAATCTCCTTCACCTCTTCTTCCTCTGGTTTTTCCACCACCTGATGCACTTTATTGGCGTGAATCACGATGGCGCGACCCGGACGAACGGGGCAAATTGACTCGCATCCTCCGCATCCGATGCATAAATCCGGATCCACACTCGGAATGGTAAGGGTGCCTTTGAAAGGAATCATATGCACCGCCTGTGTAGGGCAATGCTCGGCACAGGCACCGCAATCCTGTTCCTCCAAATTCACCACACAACGGCCCTTGTAGAAATGGGCAACACCTACCTGTGTGGTTATCTTCTCCTCTTTTGTGATGGGCAGAATGGCCTGATTCGGACATATTTCGGCACATGCAGTACATTCGTAATTGCAATAACTGCTGATATAGGCCATATGTGGTTTCAGCAGATAGTCAAACCCATATTCGAGGCCGGCCGGACGAAGTACCTGACTCGGACAACGTGTTACGCAAAGTTGGCATCCGGTGCAGAGTTCTGTAAAACGAACAATGCTGCCGGCTCCAGGAGGCACGATCGGAAGTGCATGATCGAGACTCTTTTTCCCATGTCCATGTCCTTTTCCATGCCCTTTTGCGTGGCCGTCGCCAACTTCCGCCAGTGCCGAAACAACGGGCAGCGAGGCCGCTATCGTAGCGCCTGTTGCCAGAAAGGTACGACGGCTGTTCTGATCTGCTTTTACCAATTGCAGCGGTTTCTCCACAACCGTTTCCTCTGCTTTAGTTCGTTTATTACGCGGCAAATACTGTACACTGCCTTTCGGACAAACCGACAAACAGTTGAAACACTCCACGCAGCGCGAAGCATCCACTGTGAGCGATTTTGAATCGATGGCTTCCGCCTTGCAACTGCGTTCGCAATTGCCGCAATGCGTACAGGTCGATTCGTCCAGATTGATACGATACCAGGAGAAACGCGAAAACAGACTCAGCAATGCGCCCACCGGGCAAATGCTGTTACAGAACAGGCGTCCGCGCCAGAGCGTGAATCCGATAAATACGGCCAGCGCTATGCAGGCTGCCACGAGACTGGATACTGTAATGGTTTTCAGCGTAACATGATATAAACTGTAATTATCCATTCTCATCAAGCCGTCGGCCAGCAGATTATTGCCCCAGATTACCACCGGACGAAACAGATTCGATGCGATGCGGCCGAAATTGCTATACGGATCGAGCAGCAGGCAGAGCGATAAATAACCGAAGGCGGCGGAAAAGAAAGTAGCCGCCAGCAAGGCATATCGAAGGAGATTAAGCGGTTTGCGGAATCGAAACCTGCGTGTTCCTTTTTTCTTTTTTTTGCCAATACAATAGATGCGGTTAATGATATCCTGCAAAACGCCGGCCGGGCATATCACAGAGCAATAAACACGTCCGAACAACAGAACCAACACCAGCTGAAATATTAATATACCGGTCATGCCTGCCAGTAACGCCGGCACCAACTGCAGATGCATCAATCCGTGAAATACACTTGGCATTATACCGCTGAAATCCAGAAAGAATAAAAGTAGAGGCACGAAAATAAGGATTGCAAGAATAACCCGCAATCCCTTCAACAGTGAAAAGTTCTTCATTACAATTTAATGCGTTTGATATTTTTCTTTTTCAGGTCGGCTGTTCCCAGCTTCAGCTCTTCGCCTTTGCCGATATGGCTCACAGCCTCCATATCTAACTGCTTCACCTGGTTAAACAGTGCCAGTGCGGCAGCATCGGTTGCCACGATATCGGGCGAGACAATCAGCGATTTCAGTGTGGCCACATCGGCGGCGCTTTTTCCCTGCGGACCGTTCTGATGCATGATGCGATAAGCATCCACCACATTCAGCACCGGTTTTTTCTCCCAGGTACAAATATCGGCGATACACTGCTGCAGATCGTTCTGGTGGAAGTAGCGGCGATCCCACACAATGCCCATGTAGTTTTTCATGGCCGATGTCAGTTTGGCACCACCGTGATTTTTCAGAATAGGTACATTGATCCAGGCATCCGCTTCGATCAGGGCTTCGTGGATTTGTGCCTCTTTCAGATTTTTTCCGCCCGGAATGGCTACAGTTTTATAATATTTCTCATCGTTAGCAGGAACCATTAATCCGCCGGCCGCCTTCACCGCTGCAGCAATACCGCTCGAATCGTAACATTTCTGCCAGTTATCGCAGGTATGGTCAAACACCGTAACTTTCGAAGCTCCCGCAGCCAGACAAGCCTTTACCAGTGCGCTTACCAGTTCGGGGTTGGTATTCCCGGCCAGTTCGGGTGTACGATCCCAGCCTACATTAGGTTTAATCACTACCTTTTGTCCTTTTTGAATAAACTGATTCATTCCGCCTAAAGCCTCCAGTGCGGCATCAAGCATGGCAGCCGGTTCGCCGCCCATTACGGCAACCATTTCGGGAGCCTGTTGTAATGTCATGGAGTTAGAGGCCAGTGCGGCCTGTAAACCATCGAAATTTAAAGAAAGGGCCGCTGTGGCCATTATACCTTTTTTAAAAAAGTCGCGACGTTTCATGTGTACTTTTAATTTAAGTTTGTTAGCATGTTATTACAGATAAACAAAGATAAAAAAGATTAAACAATATCCGCAATGCAGTGAACAGAAAATTAAAAACAGAATATATAACTATTCTGATATTTAGAATAAGTTGCCTCATTTTGGCAAATTATTGGCAATTTATATTCTATTATTTCAGTTCTTAATAAATCACGTTATATTCGCCAGTGAAATAATAATAGTCAATGGAAATGAAAAAAAATTACTACTTATTCGTGTCATTATTCCTGATGCTGTTTACAGCTTGCGAGAATGACAAGGTGGATATTATTGATGAATATCCTGCTGCAAACGACCAATGGAGCAAAACATTACGTGGCGATAATCAGAGTATTCGTGCCTATCCTGATATCTATGCCAATTATTGGGAATATACCTATTCGTATGCAAATAACCCTTATGTGGGATTACGTTTAACGGGAAAATTCCCCAAAGCCCGTTTCTTTAATTTTACCATTTATAACGACGATACACAAATCAATGTATCCAGTATTGAAGATGTGGATATTGTTCCCGATAACGGCAATATTAATCCGTATGTAATCGAAGTGGATAATTATACTACAGAAGGATATACAATACATATCATTCCGGCTTCTACATCGGCAGCCATGCGTGCCGGTATGAACAATATCTGTGAATTTCCCGATGAACTGGCTACCGTTTCTGTTTTTATGCGCCAGTATTTGCCGATGCAATACAGCGGAGACGAACGCGGAGGCACTGATATGCCTGCCATCGAAGCCTTTGATGTACGCACCGGAGAACGGGTAAATTTCCCCAAACACGAAGCCTCGTTTATTTACAATATTCCCGATATTGCCGTAGATGAGTTTTCAAGCGCATCGCGTGCCTTGCCCTTTATGCGTGCACCGCTCAACTTGTTTTATCCCAATGCACCGGCCGAATATCTCTTTACACGCATTCAGCTAAATGCAGACAGCGTTGCGATGTTCCGTTTCATTCCGCCTGTAGCACCTGTGTCTGTCAGCGAATATCCCACAGCCGATGTGCGTTACTGGTCGATCTGTCTGGGTGCAAGCAGCACACTTTCGTATGTTTCGATCTACGATAAAGAGATGCAGAAATGTGATGCAGAAGGATTTGTAAACTTCATCATTGCAGCTAAAGATTCACCCAATCTGGCAGCATTGCAGGAAAAAGCAGCGGCCACCGACGGCACCTATGTGTTGGTGTGGGATTGCGAAAGCTGGGGAAAAAATATTTTGGCACTCTATCGCAATATGGTAATTAACCAGAACTATAACCATTCGATGCGCAAGCAAATGGAATCAGTATCAACAGAAGATATGAGTCAGTTTAATCCCTTCACGATGATTGCCATGCTGGCTATGGGCAACTGGGGACCGCAGGGCTATCGTTTTAGCGAAACCGAATATCTGGACGATTCATTTAATTATGCGTTGATACGTCGAATGCAGTAAGCCGGACAATTCAATGTGCTTTTCAGATTTCGCACAATAAATTTGAATGTGCATAAAAGCGGAATCCGGCATGCCGGATTCCGCTTTCTTAATTCTATTGAAAGATCAATACGAACTGATTGTTATCGTTTCGACAATAAACAACCCATGAAACAGCTCCAGACTAAAAGTCAGAATCCCTCCATCGTCGTTTCATATCATCGGTGCAAGCCATTCCGCCAGCTGCTGCAGATAATGCGCATCGGTCTCATCAAAATCGTTTAGCACATCACTATCCACATCCAGCACGCCCGCCACCTGATTTTCTTTCAGCAGCGGCACCACGATTTCAGATTTCGAATCGGAGCTGCAGGCAATATGTCCCGGAAAAGCCTCCACATCCGGCACCAGCTGCGTTTGCTTTGTTTCCCAGGCAGTTCCGCAAACCCCTTTCCCGAAACGAATACGTGTGCAGGCCAGCGATCCCTGAAACGGACCGAGCACCAACTGCTCATTTTTTACCAGATAAAAACCCACCCAGAAAAAACCGAATGTCTGTTTCAGCGCCGCCGAAACATTGGCCAGATTAGCCGTTACATCCGTTTCGCCTTCAATTAATGCCTTGATCTGTGGCAATAAAGTTTCGTATTTATCTGCTTTATTCCCACTATGTATCCATAAATTTTCTGCCATACTCCAAATATTAATGTTAACAAATATACATCATTTTTTATTTATTCATACCTTTGTTGCATGAGCAAAAAGCAAAAGTCATTGGTATTGGGCACCGAATCCATACCCAAATTATTATCTCAATATGCCATTCCCGCGATTATCGCGATGACAGCCTCGTCGCTGTATAACATTGCCGACAGTGTTTTTATCGGTCAGGGTGTTGGCACCATGGCCATCACCGGACTGGCCATTACCTTTCCGCTGATGAATCTCGCCGCCGCCTTCGGTTCGCTGGTTGGCGTGGGTGCATCTACACTGGTATCTATTAAATTAGGACAAAAAGATTACGAAACAGCCAATCGTGTATTGGGTAATGTACTGGTACTGAATGTGGTGCTGGGTATTGCTTTTACTCTGATATTTTTGCTCTGTCTCGATCCCGTGCTGTATTTCTTCGGTGCCAGCGAACAGACAATCGAATATGCGCGCGAATATATGCAGGTAATTTTGATTGGTAATGTGGTTACTCATATGTACTTAGGGCTGAATGCCGTACTGCGTTCGTCCGGATTTCCGCAAATGGCCATGTTTGCCACACTCGCTTCGGTGGTGATAAACTGTGTGCTTACGCCTTTCTTTATTTTTGTCTGGGGCTGGGGCATCAAAGGTGCAGCCTGGGCAACCATTATTTCGCAAATCATTTCGCTGGGCGGACAGTTTATCCACTTTACGCGCCCCTCACAATTATTGCATTTTCAGAAAGGTATCTATAAACTGCGCAAAGAAATTGTAAAAGGTATGCTCTTTATCGGCATGTCGCCTTTTCTGATGAATCTCTGTTCGTGTCTGATTATTATTCTGATCAACCGTGCGCTGAAAACGCACAGCGGCGATCTGGCTATTGGCGCATACGGTATTATCAATCGCGTAGTATTTCTCTTTATCATGATTATTCTGGGCTTCAATCAGGGCATGCAACCGATTGCCGGTTTCAATTACGG
>CAMTPG010000185.1 GCA_947074335.1 uncultured Parabacteroides sp. | reverse complement strand
GAGTAAATATCTCTTCTGTTCATTTCAATCAAAAATTGTTGAGTCATGATAATGTAACAGGCTTTAATGTCGGACCTATGATGGAAATTATGGCTCCTTATACAGGTTTAGGAGTAGATTTTGCTCTCTTATATTCTCAAAAGGGTATGGGATTACGTCGTGAAAAAGATATTAAGAATGATTATCTGGAATTACCGGTTAATTTGAAATGGAAATTTGGTCTGCCTATTTTGAAAATATATACCAATGTAGGTCCTTATGTCAACTTTCGTATTGGAGGCGATAAATTCTGGTCAATTCCCGGCAATACCCTTGATCAGTTAAAATCTAAAAACTTCGGTGCGGGTATGAACTTCGGTGCCGGCGTTGAAGTTATTAAACATGTACAAGTTGGTCTTAATTATACGTTGGGTTTAACCGATGATTATACAGCAAGCAAATTAGATCTTAAAGCAAAGAATCGTTGCTGGACATTCCAGGCTGCAATTCTTTTCTGATCTTAAAATAAAGAGCACTTCTTGAAATACGCTGAAATAATATTACCGCTTCCGCTGGCGAACAGTTATACTTACAGTATTCCATCTGAAATGGAAAAGGCTGTTCAGCCGGGTTGCCGGGTGATTGTTCACTTCGGTAAGCGTAAATATTATACAGGAATTATCTCAGAAATTCACGATCGCAGTCCGCAAGAGGGATTTGAAATCAAACAAATTCATGCCCTGTTGGATGCAGCTCCCGTTTTGCGTCGTCCTCAATTGCGCTTCTGGAGCTGGATATCTTCCTATTATCTTTGTAAACAGGGAGATGTTTACAAAGCTGCATTACCTTCCGGGCTTAAGCTGGAAAGTGAAACAACGATTTCTCTCAATGAATCCTTTACAGCAGATACACCGCTACGTCTGAATGAACAGGCTGTATTGGATGCCTTTGATAAGGATCAAAATAAACTTACCATTTCACAACTGGAAAAGAAAACAGGATTGCGAAATGTAGTCCAGCTTCTTTCCTCATTAATGTCTCGCGGTGCAGTTGTAATCAGTGAAGAATTAAAAAAAGGATTCACTCCCAAAACCGAATTGTTTGTTGAATTAAATCCCGTTTATCAGCAGGAAGATTTATTACAGCAAATATTCGATGAATTAAAACGGGCTAAAAAACAAGAATATCTTTTAGTTACCTATCTGGAATTAAGTCATGCGCTGAATCCTCTCCTGGTCAAAGAAATTTCAAAAAAGGAATTACTGGATTACAGTCAATGTTCATCCTCCATTTTAGATCAACTGGTAAAACGAGGAATATTACATTATAAAGAAAAAGAAATAGGCCGTCTCAAACATGTTGTATCACGGATCAGAGAACCGGAACAGTTAAGTGAGGCTCAGCTAAAAGCGTATGATGAGATTTACGACCGGTTTAAAACCAAAGATGTTTGTTTGTTGCACGGCGTAACGTCGAGCGGAAAAACCGAACTGTATATTCATCTCATACGCGATGTACTGGCACAAGGCCGGCAGGTTTTATATTTATTGCCCGAAATTGCAATCACAACACAGATTACCGAACGATTATCCAAATATTTCGGAGATAAACTGTTTGTTTATCATTCCAAATTCCCCGATAATGAACGGGTTGAAATCTGGAATCGATTATTATACAGCAATGAACCATTAGTGGTGTTAGGCGTTCGTTCCTCTTTGTTTCTTCCATTTAAAGATCTGGGACTTATTATTGTAGATGAAGAGCATGAAAATACCTATAAGCAGCAAGATCCGGCTCCACGCTATCATGCCAGAAATGCAGCCATTGTTTTAGCCGGTATGCATGGCGGGAAAACATTGCTCGGATCGGCCACACCCTCTGTTGATTCCTATTTTAATGCACAAACCGGTAAATATGGCTGGGTAGAATTAACTACGCGTTATGGCGACGGATTGCTTCCTGAAACGTTGATTGTAGATATCAAAGAACTCAGAAGGAAGAAGATCATGAAAGAGGGCCCTTTTTCGCCCGTCTTGCTGGAAAAGATGAAATCGGCTGTGAGCCGGCATGAACAGGTTATCCTGTTTCAGAATCGTCGCGGGTTTGCTTCCGTTATAGAATGCCGGAACTGTGGCTGGGTACCCCATTGTGTCAACTGCGATGTAAGCCTGACTTACCATAAATCAAAAAATGAATTGATTTGTCATTATTGCGGATACAACATTCTTCTACCCCCCTGCTGTCCGGAGTGTCAGCATAAAGAATTAAAACTACTCGGTTTCGGTACACAGAAGATAGAAGAAGAGATTGCAACAACTTTTCCGGAGTTCACGGTTGGCCGCTTAGATATTGATACTGCCCGTACCCGCTCATCGTATGAACGGATCATTGCTGATTTTGAAAAGGGGAAAACCAATATAATGATCGGAACGCAGATGATATCTAAGGGATTGGATTTCGGGAATGTCAGTCTTGTGGGTATAATGAATGCCGACAGTTTAATGAATTACCCCGATTTCAGGGCACATGAGCGTGCTTTTCAGCTGATGGTGCAGGTAAGCGGCAGAGCCGGTCGTCGCGATAAACGCGGACTGGTTGTTTTACAAACCTCACAACCCGATCATCCCTTATTACGTATGATTCAGCAGGTTTCGTATAAGGAGATGGCTAATTTGCAATTGAGTGAACGCAGTCAGTTTCGTTATCCGCCCTATTATCGGATGATAAATATTGTATTAAGAAGTAAAAATGAAACATTACTTCAGGAAATGGCCGGTGTTTATGCCGATCATTTACGAAAACGGTTGGGCGATCGTGTACTGGGGCCGGTTTTACCGGTTATCACCCGCATCCAGTCGCTCTCAATCCGAATCATTGTATTGAAAATAGAAATTACTGCCGGCATAAAACCTGTCCGCGAAATACTCGAACAGGTACATGGTGAAATGCAGCGCTATTTGCCTTTCAAACAACTGATCATGCATTATGATGTGGATCCGGTTTAAAACAGAAAACAATGAAACATAAAAAACAACCCTATCGTATATTATTTGTATGTCTCGGCAATATTTGCCGGTCGCCTTCTGCAGAGGCTGTGATGAAGAAACTGGTAAAAGATGCCGGATTTGCATCAGAGATCGAAATAGATTCTGCCGGAATTTTAGGCTATCACGCCGGTGAAAAGGCCGATTCGCGGATGCGTTCGCATGCCGTCAGACGCGGTTATAAGCTCGAATCAATATCCAGACCCGTTGTACCTGCTGATTTTTACGATTTCGATCTGATTATCGGAATGGACGATCGGAATATCGATGATTTAAAAGACAAAGCACCCGATCTGGAAGCTGTCGGGAAAATCCGTAAAATGACCGATTTCGCTGAAAATTCGCTTTACGATTATGTGCCCGACCCCTATTACGGCGGAGCCGACGGTTTTGAGCTGGTTCTCGATCTGCTCGAAGATGCCTGTTCGGGATTATTAAAACAAATTACTGCTTCAGATCGGGATAACTGATCCGGGTATGATACATGATTTTTAGCTTTTCAATGAAAACATGCTTGATTTTTTCCACATCACGGAATGTCAAAGGTGCATTTTTCATTAACCCGTCGGCAATCTGACCATCGATAATTTTATCAACCAGGTTGCGAATATCCTCTTCCGTATGACTTTTCAGACTGCGCGAAGAGGCCTCTACGGCATCTGCCATCATCAATATAGCTGTTTCTTTACTGAACGGATTCGGTCCGGGATAGGTAAATGCTTCTTCATCAATCACCAGATCCGGATATTTGTTTTTGAATGAATTGTAGAAATATTTAGCTTTTCCGCGTCCGTGATGTGTCCGGATAAAATCGGTTATCGCTTCGGGCAGCATTGCCTTTTCAGCAAATTTTACACCTTCATTGACATGACTGATAATGATTTTTGCACTTTCATCATAGGATAACTGGTTATGCGGATTGACACTTCCCTGATTCTCGGTAAAAAATACCGGATTAGCCATCTTACCGATATCATGATACATAGCACCTGTACGTACCAACTGTGCATTTGCATTGATTGAAGCTGCAGCTTCTGATGCCAGGATCGAGACTTGCAAAGAATGCTGAAAAGTGCCGGGTGCCGTTTCCGATAATTTTAAAAGAATCGGTGTGTTGATGTTCGACAGTTCCACAAGCGTAATACTCGATACATAACCAAATGCCTTTTCCAATAAATAAACCAATATATAGCTAAATGTCAGTAAAATAAAGTTGATGCCGAAGTATAACAGCATCATCCAGTTTATCTTTTTCAGATCGGCCTCCTGATAAAGTACGATGCTCAGGTAACAAACCACATAGACTACAAAAATCAGGAAAGCGCACCGGATCAGTTGCGAACGTTCATATAATTCGCGCAGACTAAAAATTACAACCATTCCCGCCATCAGCTCCATAATCAGAAACTCCATCGGGAACGGAACCATCAGCGAACAGATCAGAATGATGATCAGATGCGTAAAAAATGCCGTTCTTGAATCCAGGAAAGTGCGCGCCACAATCGGAACGATGGCAAACGGAATGATATAAACATTAAACAGATTATACGTGATAACCAGTTCGGTAAATAAGCAGGCAGCCAGAATGCAAAGGGCCAGAAATAATGCATTCCTTTTGGTTTGCAGTACATTTTTACGAAAAGACCATAAATACATCCACAAACAAAACATCAGTCCGAATACCAGAACAAACTGTCCGATCAGAACCAGACTCTGCCGGTTTCGGCCGCCTGCTCTTGTTTCATAAATAATTTTAAGAGAGCGTAATACATTGAATGTATGATTATCTACAATTTCTCCTTTATCCACTATGCGTTCGCCGGCCTGAATCATTCCGTTGGCTACCGGAATGCTGTTCAGTATATCCTCTTTTACATTATCAGACATCTGTTTATCGTACGATACATTTTCTGTCAGATAATTATTGATATCGCACGACTGAAGAATCGATTTGTTTAATGCAGAAGGGCAATTGTTGATAATAAATTCGTAAGCCGTCTTTACCGTAAAGAAATCACTGCTGAAATGTGACTGCGCAATGTTATTTTTGAGCAACTGCACCTTCGGGTAATTCTCTGCCTGCAGATTTTCCAGATCCTGAGCCGATATAATGCCTTTCTGATACAGATTTTGTAAACTGTTTTCAATATAATGCATATACGCCGGACTGGCTATTTCTTTCAATACAGCCCGGTAATTATCGCGGAGTTTATCCGTTTCTTCCACTTCGATATCCGGATTCAGCCGGTAGTAAGGCTCAAATCTTTTCAGGGTACTGTCTTTTTCGGCCTGAATCTCAAGATCTGTCTTATAAATCGGAAAATCAACCGGCGCGGTCAGTAATCCGTAACGCCAGGGTTTGCCCTCGAAAAACTGATATTTGAATTTCCCTTCGCGTGGAAAAAAGTAAGCAATCAGTAAAGCGGCGAAGAAAAAGTAGAGGATCGGATGTATTTTATTTTTTTTTATTTTCATAACTTTCCTGTTGATTGGCGAAATATACATACAAATTGTTTATCGGGAGAAAAAAAAGGCGTACTTTTTGACATTATTTTATAGTATAAAAGCATTATGACTCAAAAGAAAGTTAGAGATCGGTTTGCACCCAGTCCGACCGGACAATGTCACATCGTGGGTGGGCGAACAGCATTATATATCTACATCGTTGTCAAGTAGCACGGCGCCGGTGTTATCCGGCTTATCGATGG
>CAMTPG010000184.1 GCA_947074335.1 uncultured Parabacteroides sp. | reverse complement strand
GATCGAGCGCCGCCAGCGGTTCATCCAGCAAAAGCACTTCCGGCTCATTCACAATGGCACGGGCAATTGCCACACGCTGTTGCTGACCGCCCGATAAAGAATCGACTTCGCGAATCTCATAATCGGTGAGACCTACCATTTTTAAAGCCTGTTTTACCTTTTTCTCTATTTGAGCATTGGGAAGTTTTTTCAGTTTCAACCCGAAAGCAATATTATTGAATACATTCAGATGCGGAAATAGCGCATATTTCTGAAATACCGTGTTTACAGGTCGCTTATGGGGAGGAGTCCTGGTAATATCTTCTCCGGCGATGGTTATAACGCCTGCCGAAGCGGTCTGAAAACCGGCTATCAAACGAAGCAGTGTTGTTTTACCACAACCCGAAGGACCTAAAATTGTGACAAATTCTCCTTTACGAACCAACAAATTCACATCATTCAATACCGCTTTATCGCCAAATTTCTTTGAAACATGTTCTACGCCAATGATGCAATCCGATTTTTGCATAGTCTGTCGATCTTATCCTAAACTAAATTAAACTTATGTTGCCTTTCTTCTTAAAAACAAAACAAAGGTATGTAATTAATTGTGTTTTATACTAAATATAGTTTTAAAACAACAATTATTGATAAATAACTGTCAAACTGAAAACGGCCCGTTATTTCGAATCCCTGAAATTCCGTTTCTCATCGATAATATATTCGGGACGTGCTTTGAGTTCATCGAAAAGAATGCCCACATACTGTCCCAGCACACCAACTGTAAGCAACTGCACACCGCCAAAGAAAATCACGGTAGTCATAATGGATGTCCATCCCGAATTGGCATGATTAAAACCATAAATCTTACCCAGCGTAAACCAGAGTGCCAAAATAACGCCGACAAAAACAGCGATAAATCCCAGGCTGGTAGCCAGTCGGAGCGGTTTATTGGAAAAATATAGCATGGCAGTACCTGCAAACTTCCACATTTTGCGGAACGAATATTTAGTCCGTCCGCCGATGCGCGCCTCGCGGGTATAATAAAAAGGAACCTGTTTAAAACCTACCCAGCTGATCAGTCCCCGCACATATTTACCGCGCTCCTTAAAACGATCAAACTCATGCATCACTTTGCGGTCGATCAGTCTGAAATCGCCCGTATCGAGCGGAAAGTTCACATCACTCATGAAGTTCAATACACGATAGAACAACTTGGATGTTAACCGTTTAAACCGACGTTCGCCCGCACGCGATTTGCGCACGCAGTAAATTACATGAGCCGACTCGGCCTGCTGCAAAGCCAGCATATCGGGAATCAGTTCGGGCGGATCCTGCATATCGGCATCAATAATCACGGCCAGATCGGCATCGCAATGATTAATACCGGCTGTTACGGCTGCCTGATGCCCGAAGTTTCGCGAAAAATGAATCACCTTTACCTGCGCATCGCCGGCAGCAATCTCGTCCAGCAATTCACGGGTACGATCAAAACTGCCATCATTGATGTAAATAAATTCGATCAGATAATCGAGTCCGGCAAGCGCTGCTTTTGTACGAAGATAGGATTGCTGAAGAACCGCTTCCTCGTTATAACAAGGTACGATGATGGCTAATTTCTTCATCCAATCAGGACTTAAAGGTATAGAACTTGTTGAATACGAAATTTATAACCGTATAGAAACCCATCGCCAGCAACTGATTATAATAGGGATCAATGGGCAGATAAGGATTAAGTACATAAATCAATAACCCCAGCTGAAGCAGATAACAGATACCAAAAACCGCACCAAAACGCAGCGCGCTGCCCATCCATCCGGCAGAACTCTGGAAAGTCCACTGTTTATTCCATATAAAGCTGTTTAAAACCCCGGCTACATAGCCGGTTATGTTTGATACAACATCGGGGCAATCAAAACCTTTCATCATGACCCAGATGACAATCGCTGTTATCAATGTATTGCTTGCGCCTACTACACCATATTTAACAGCCTGAATTACTGTCTCTCTCATTTTTATTTATTATCGCATCAATTTCCTCTTCAGAAAATTCTTTCATGTTTGTTATTGTATATCCTGCCGATAAGAAATTGCCGTAATCATTACATTCGTCGACAATCATATCGATCACTTTTTTCACATCAATGCGCAAAGGCATTAACAGAACCAGCTCCAGATGACAGTCGCCGATATTTAATCTTTCTATTTCGCATTCGGAATGTTCCAGCAAATAGGGAAACTCCTTCAGTATCACATCCCGCTGATAGGCTTCGAATGGCAGTTTATGCCGCGAAAGAATCAACACAAAATAGCGTATCTTCTCTCCTCTTCCACCCAGACCGGTTGATATATAAATCTGTTTAACTTCCGATAAAACCGATTCAATGGCTATTTTGCTCTCCATACAGGCCAGCAAGGTCCAGTTGCGCAGCGCAGGCATCGGATCTTTAGCATATTCCTCTAAAATACGCAAATGCCGGATATCGTTCGAAATGGCCAGCGATGACAGCAATTGTCGTTTGTCACTCTCCGACAGCAGCTCATCATTCAACGAATCCAGAATCTCTTCACGACTCATTACCTCCACATTCGGCTTATCGATTCTGAAACGAAGCGCCTCCGAATATTTGAAATATTTCATCTGAATATCAATGGGCACACGTTCTTCCAGAATATGAAAATGGCCTTCCATCTGACTCAACGAATTACGGAATTTATCCAAAACACTATAATTGTCTTTCATATGTCTCCATTTTAACTACAAAATTATACTTTTTCCCGCATACACCGATAAGAATCAGCGGGGATTTCTTAAAAAACGTCCGGAAAGGCCGAATTGTTTAGCCGCAAAAAGTAATAAAAGTAAAGAAAAGTAATAAAAGAAAAGCTTTTGCAAATCAGGTTGAATGATTTGTAAAAGCTTTTCATACACACACACTAAAACAGGTTTAAACCAATGTTTCCTGTTTTAAATTTTCCACAAAATCATCAATCCGGTGCAACTGCGACGGGATATGAATGCGTTGCGGACAATGTTCGGAACATTGATTACAGCCAATACAAAAACTGGCCTGACGTAATTTCGGTACACTGCGGTCGTAACCCACCAAAAAGGCACGACGCGCCTCTTTATAATTATCATCCGTGCGACTTTGCGGCACATTGCCTTCGTTCACACATTTGTTGTAATGAATCAGAATAGCCGGTATATCAATACCATACGGACAAGGCATGCAATATTTGCAATCATTGCAGGGAATGGTAGGATACTGCGCCATCAGATCGGCTGTTCCTTCCAGAAAATCCATCTCGGCATCACTTACCGGATCGAGCGGCGAATAGGTACGGATATTATCCTGCAGATGCTCCAGGTAAGTCATTCCGCTCAGCACCGTAAGCACGCCCGGCGGTGTTCCCGCAAAACGAAAAGCCCACGAGGCCACACTTTCGGCAGGACGCTGCTGTTTGAGACGGCCCACAATATGTTCGGGCACATTGGACAGGCGACCGCCCAGCAAAGGCTCCATGATCACAGCCGGAACGCCTTTCTTTTCGAGTTCGCCATACAGATAATCGGCATTTACATTGCGCTCACCGGCATGCTTCCAGTCCATGTAGTTGAGCTGGATTTGCACAAAATCCCAGTGTATATCGTCGTGCATGGCCAGTACCTCATCGAAAACCTCCACATCGCCGTGAAACGACCAGCCCAGCTTGCGGATACGGCCTGCTTCGCGCTCTTTGATCAGAAAATCGAGCATGCCGTTATCCACATACCGCTTATTAAACTGCTCCATACCGCCGCCGCCAATGGCATGCAGCAGGTAATAATCAATATAATCGGTTTGCAGATCTTTGAACGACTGGTTGTACATAGCCAAGGAATTTTCGCGCGAGTAATTCGAAAAATTCGACAGCTTGGTAGCCAGATAATAGGAATCGCGCGGATGGCGGCTTAATGCATTACCGGTAGCTTTCTCAGACCAGCCCTGCACATAAACAGGCGATGTATCGTAATAATTCACACCATGAGCCAGCGCATAATCAATCAGCTCATTCACAGCCTGCTGATCGATTACATTGCCATCGCCTTCGGGAGCCGGCAGCGTGGGCCAGCGCATACAGCCGTAACCCAGCAGCGATACATTATCGCCCGCAAAGTTGCGATACACCATTTTGTCGGTAGGCACGGCGCCCGCAATATGTTTATCGGAAGCGGCATCCGCTTTTTGTCCGCAGCCGTATAAAGTAGCTGTAGAAGCGGTACTGATTCCCACAATTTTGAAGAAATCTCTTCTATTTATTGATTTGGATTGATTTTTCATTGTAACACAAGCTTTCATTAAATAAGACGATGACGTTCATGTCCTTCCACATAAATGGCGCTGAACGGACGCGACGGACAAAGATTTTCGCAGGCACCGCAACCGATGCAGCGTTCGGTATTGACCACCGGAATCAGCTGTTCGCCGGGAATTTCGGGATCGTAGGCAACCATCTGAATGGCTCCTACAGGACAATGACGCTCACAGTTTCCACAGTTCACACCATCGGTCAGTGCCACACAGTTCTGTTCGATCCAGACGGCATGACCAATCTGCGTAGCCGATTTATCCGCCTCGGAAATAGGCCGAATGGCTCCGGCCGGACACACGCTCGAACAAAGCGTGCATTCCGGTCGGCAGTAGCCACGTTCGTACGAAACTTCGGGTTGCATGAACGTTTCCAGGCTCGTCGAAGGTCGTAATACCCCGTTCGGACAAGCCGAAATACATAACTGACAGGCTGTACAGGCATTCGTAAAATTACGCACGCCCAGCGAGCCGGCCGGTGTAATCGGCGTCAGTCGCTTCGGAATTTTCTTGTCCTCGATGGTTGCCAGTCCGCCATCCACCTTTTTCTCCTGCGCCTTAACAAGCGAAGAGGTTGCAACAAGAGCCGCAACCGAAAGGAAAGAGCGACGGTTGGCATTGGTATCTGAACTGGATTGGTGTGTATTTTCTATCGGAGTTTCTGCCGGCTTGCGCACTTTGCCCCAAACCGGTTTATAATGAATGGCATCGCGTTTGCATTTGCCCAGACAGTCCATACAGTCTACACAACGACTGTAATCCACGCTGAAATTTTTTACATCGATACACGATGCTTTGCAATTGCGGGCACATAATGTACAATTGTTACATTTGTCGGCATCGATAGCTACGCGGAACAGCGAAAAGCGGGATAAGAAACCCAGAATTGTTCCTACCGGACAAACAGTATTGCAATAGGTGCGGCCGTTGCGCCAGGCCAGCACCACCAGCACCACGAAGGTTACAACGGCAATAATAAAGGTAGCCAGACTCTTCATCCAGACATCGACCGAATAAAAAGCATAACTATCGGCACGCTCGGCCAGATGAGCCAGGAGATTGTTTCCCCAAAGCCAGACCGGCTGCACCAGACTGCTTACCATGCGGCCAAAGGCACTGTAAGGTTCGAGTATGGAAACCAGTACGCTGACGCCGGCAATGTAACCAAACACAAACACAGCCAAAAAGCCGTATCGGAGCCAGTTGATGGCGGGCGAATAGGTATAAGGCAGTTTTTTACGTTGCTTACCCAGCCAGGCGGCGATATCCTGAAAAACACCCAGCGGACAGATCACAGAGCAGTAAATACGTCCGAAAAGCAGTGTCATCAGCACCAGGAAAAGGATAACACCCACATTAAGAGCGAGCAAAGCAGGCATAAACTGGATTTTCGCCATCCAGCCGAGCCAGTGATGAATGGTTCC
>CAMTPG010000183.1 GCA_947074335.1 uncultured Parabacteroides sp. | reverse complement strand
AGATTAATTTCACAAGAAATAAACCGTGTACCTCAAACGGATTAAAATAAAAAATCCTGATGAACTCAATCATCAGGATTTTTCTTTTTATCATGACTTCGTTATCAGAAGCTGTAACCTACGCGAAGAGACAGAATAGCCTGATCCCAATGCTTAATTGCATTGTATTTACCTTCAATACCTACAGTAATCAGATCTGATGCATAAACTTCGGCACCCATACCGATATTGGCACCAAAACGGGTTTTATTGGATGAACCGCCTTCCCAGTAACGATATTTCCAGAATGAAAGATCCAGACCGGCCAACGGATAGAAACCAAACATATCGCTCAGTTTAAATACATAATGCACATTCAGATCGAGAGCCCATGCGCTCAAACCGTCATTTTTCACAAAGCAGGATAATGACGGAGAGATACGGAACTCGTCGGTAATACAATAGCGGTAATCTACACCGATAATTGCATTTTTAGAACTAAAACCATAACCCAGATTAAAACCTGCCGAAGACAATCCTTTTTGAACCTGTGCAGATGCTGTCAGACCACAAATCATCAACATCAACATTACAACTAATTTTTTCATACCTTTCGAATTAATTTACTTTAAAAATTTAATGATTATACATATTCACTTTCAATGTCATTCCCTTTTCACGTTCAATGGCATTCTGTTATTTCACTTTCAATCGGTCGCCGGCACTTTTCACAATGCTGCGATAATATTCTTCATCATAACCCGGAAAATCAGGATAAGCCGATAAACCATATTCATTCTGTTTGAACTGGCCGTTCTCCTCTTTCTTCACATTTCCGTCGATATATTTCACAACCAGATATTCGCCCAGTTTTTTCCAGCGTTCGGTAGCCTGATCGGCTGTAGTGGTGCTGTACCAGGTTAGAAAATCGATCGCTTCCTGCGGATTTTTATTGTACAATTCGACAGCTGCTTTATCGATAGCCGGAATTGTTTGCTGATAACCGCCTTCCAGCTCCTGTTGTACTTTGCGGATATCTTCGATCATGAAATTATACTTATTATACGCCATATTGGCCACCCAGTTATGAATCCAGAAAGCCGAAGTCCACGAGAAATTCATCATATCGCCATTACCCACACGATAACATTCGGGCGACTGATTGATTCCGCAATACAAAGGAGTGAAAACAGCCATATCGGCATCATCCACACCAAACCATAAAATACCGCCGATCGGATCGGGCAGCCAGTTACGCATTTGCGGGATAATTACAAAACCGGTTTGCTGTGTGGCAATGGCACGCTCGTTTGTATAAGTTTCGCCATCCACTTCGAAAGTCATCGGACGCCAGCGATAAGGCACTTTATACGGACCGGCACCCGCATCGAGTGTCATATCCAGAATTGTACCTTCGTAATGATCGCGCATGCCGCGCTGCACATCAGCCAGCGAGAGCAAACGATCGGGTTTGATGTAAAGCGGCATCGGCTGCAGTGTGGTATCGCCACAGATGAAATCGGTGAACTGATCCATGCTCTTATCATACTGACGGAAAAAAGACCATACACGCGCTTCGCAACCGCGCAAACCGCTGAATGAATAGGGACAATACGCTTTCTGGAAGCTGAAGTCTTCATCCTTCCCGCTGAAATAACCCATTTCGCGTGCAAACGAAACTACATCGGGCGAATAGAGACAATTTTCTTTATCCTTAAACGGAATCTGCTGAATGCGTGCCTGATTGGCATGGGCAGAAATGCAATCATCGGGAATGCGGATAGCTACCCATACAGCGCCTTTACGACCCGGACCTTTGCCGATCATCTCCATAATCCAGACCTCATTCTTATCGGCAATCGAAAACGATTCGCCGCTGCTGTAATAGCCGTGCTCTTTAACCAGATCGGTCATAATCTGAATCGCCTCGCGAGCGGTTGTGGCACGCTGCAGCGCAATATAAATCAGACTGCCGTAATCCATCACACCTTCCGGGTTGCGCAATTCGCGGCGACCGCCAAAGGTACTTTCGGTAATAGCCACCTGATGCTCATTCATATTACCCACTACCGAATAGGTTTTCGGCACCTGCGGAATCTGTCCCAACGGTTTATTGGTATCCCACTCACGCACTTCGAGCATGGCACCTGCGGGCCATGTAGCTGCAGGCCAGCGATATAATTCTCCGTATAACGAATGCGAATCGGCTGCATAGCTGATCATTACCGAACCATCCGTCGAGGCCTTGCGCCCCACAAGTAAACCGGTGCAGGCCAGCGCTTCCACACCCGAAAGCAAAATGGCACACACCAGCATGAATAGTGTACTTTTTTTCATCGTAATCTTCTCTCTTATTTATAAATAAAGTTTATCCGAACATAAGTAAAAAAACACCGGCACCGCTGAAATAACCAATCAGTGCCAAAATTGTAAACCGTTTCAGGTAATACATAAAATCAATCTTTTCCATGCCCATCACCGTAACACCGGTAGCCGAACCGAAAATAAAAATACTGCCGCCCGTTACCGCACAATAGGCCAGGAATGTCCAAAATCCGCCATCCGAAACAAAATATTGTCCGTAAGTCGAGACATCGCCCGCATATTCGCTCAACGGATACATTCCGATGGTTGCCGCTACCAGCGCCACATTATCCACGCACGAAGATAAAATACCGATAATCAGACTAATCAAATAGGGCTCATGAATATGCTTGTTGATAAAATCAGCCATCAGCCCCAGCTGCCCCGATGTTTCGAGTGCGCCTACCGACATCAGAATGCCCAGGAAATAAAAGATCGTCGTCATATCCATGTCCGGCAGCAATCGTGTAATACGATACTTATCCAGACAAGTTACCCGAAGCCGGCTATACAGCACATCGGTATAAATCCACAAAATAACCAGTCCCAGCAGCACGCAAAGGAAAGGCGGTAAATTAGTCAGCACCCGGAACACCGGCACCAGCGCCAGCGACAAAATGCCGATCCAGAATATAATTTTTCGCGCCGTGAGCGGAATCCGGTTGATCGAATCATCCGTCAGATCCTCCACACCGGCTGTTCGCAATACCGATCCCTTTTGGAAAAGCCAGAAATTGGCAATCGTAAGCGGCACCAGCAGGTTGACGGCAGCCGGCAAAAAGACATGCGAAATCTGATGCCCCACCGTAATGTTTTTGCCTACCCAGAGCAGAATCGTGGTTACATCGCCGATAGGCGACCACGAGCCGCCGGCATTCGAGGCTATAATAATCATGCAGGCATACTTCAGCCGATCGGTATGATCGGGAACCAGCTTGCGCAAAATCGCTATAATCACAATTGCGGCCGCCAGATTATCCAGCAATGCCGAGAAGAAAAATGAGACAATGCAGATATACCACAACAAGCGCCGTTTGCTGGTTGAGCGGATATAACCCGTCATCGAATTAAAACCGCCGTGCTTATCCACAATATCCACAATCAGCATCGAGCACATCACAAAAAAGAGCGTCTCGGCTACATTACCCAGCTGATATACAATGGCCCGGTTTGTGATAAACTCCACAAATTGATCCTTGAGCGGACCTGCCGCTATATCCGGATTCTGCATCAGGAAATTTTCGAATTCGGGATTGGCGCGTTCCACAAAAATGTAATACGCATCCAGCATCAACAGCAGCCACATGATGATCGACATGACCAGCGCAATCGCTGCTTTATTGATTTTTATCTTGTCTTCGAAAGCAATCCCTAAAATGCCAAGGATAAAAACAATGGGTAAAAGTATAAACATAGCTCTCCGGATTTATATAAGGAACGGTTGCTGCCCGGTTAATCCTGCAGACTATACAACAGCTGTATCTCTTCGGCCCAGATCGATTCATCGGGCGTTTCCAGAATCATCGGAATATCATCGAAGCGACTGTCGTTCATAAGCAGTTTAAACACGGTAAGTCCGTAAACCCCTTTCCCGATACTGTCGTGCCGGTCTACACGGCTGCCCAGCTCCTTTTTCGAATCATTCAGGTGCATACCTTTCAGAAAATCGAATCCGATAATCCGGTCGAACTCGGCAAATGTGGCATCAAACCCTTCGGGTGTAGCCAGATTATAACCCGAAGCCAGTGCATGCTGGGTATCGATGCAGACACCGATACGCGATTTATCTTCTACCTTATTAATAATGTAGGCTAATTGTTCGAAATTGTATCCCAGATTGGTTCCCTGACCGGCCGTATTTTCGAGTACGGCGATTACGCCCGATGTTTTATCGAGTGTCTGGTTAACAGATTCGGCAATACGGTCCAGACAATCTTCCTCGCTGAAAAGTTTCAGATGACTGCCGGGATGGAAGTTAAGCCGGTCGAGACCCAGCTGTTCGCAGCGTACCATCTCATCCAGAAAAGCATCGCGCGATTTTTGCAAACCCTCGGCTTCGGGATGACCCAGATTGATCAGATAACTATCATGAGGTAAAATTTGTGCCGGTTTATAATCGAATTCCGCGCAGCGTTCTTTAAACAGTGAAATGCTTTTATCGGTTAAAGGGGCCGATTTCCATTGACGCTGGTTGCGGGTAAAAAGAGCAAAAGCCTTTGCTCCGATGGCATGTGCATTCAGCGGGGCGTTCTCTACACCGCCCGATGATGATACATGAGCTCCAATATACTTCATTCGGTCATTCTTAGAATTTATACTACAGAAACAGATCAAAATTAATCATTTATTTTTAAATTTAAACAAAAAAAGCAGAAATAAGATTGGCCTTATTCCTGCTTTTATTCGTATAATATGAAAGCTCTGTCTGCTTAGTCTTCTACTTCAGGCTGAAGAAAATCGAGGAAACAAAGGGCTGCCAAAGCAGTACCGTAACGTTTTTCGATTGTGATACCTTCGGTAATAAAATTCAATTCGCCCAGGTAATATTTACCATAGGTTTTCTGATGTAAATCATTAATTACACGGATCAGACGAGATTCCAGTTCTTCAATACGATAACGGCCGCTTACTTCGCACACCAGACCTCCTACTTTTTCGTCGAAGTTTTCGTCTTTGTACATCCAAGCGTAAACCACACCGGCAGATACAAACTCATCCTGATAACCATGCGAAACAGCCATAATGGTTTTCATTTCAGAACCAAATGGAGGAAGATCGATTTCATCCATAGTAACAAGATGCGCAGTAGCAGGAAGCACAGACGAATAAGTCATAATATTAAAGTCTGAGATACCCGCATCATAAAGAGCCATATGATATGAACCTGCATGTTTTTCTAAATCAGAATCACCACTGCCCTTTGTAATAAAAAAGGTGTTTGGAATTAAATTCCCAACTTTCTTTACCATCTACAAATATGTTTTACAAATTAATAATGAATAAGCTTACAAAAATATAAACTTCTATCTTAATACGCAACACCAAGCGCCAAAGCGTGGACGCATTTTAGATTATTTGTCATTTCATGTCAAGGGATTTGCCTTTCGACAATTGTCGTAAGGCCTTTTGATAATTGTCGGAAGACCTTTTGATAATTGTCGGAAGGCCTTTTGACAATTGTCGGAAGACCTTTTGATAATTATCGAAAGACCTTTTGACAATTATCAAAAGGCAAACGCACAACAGACTATACAAGGCTATACTGAATATGAGCAACTTACAATTCTGCTACTTTTTGCCTTTCCAAAGCAAAAAAGAGGGCGTTACACGCAGATAAATGCCGGCCGAGAAGCTGGTTTTCGACGAAGCCTTAGATCCTTCAAACTCCCCGCCGTGCATGCGTACCGGCAGGGATTCGAACACATCCACTTCGCCACCCACGGCAAAACCTTTGGCAAACTCGTACGAATATTCGG
>CAMTPG010000182.1 GCA_947074335.1 uncultured Parabacteroides sp. | reverse complement strand
AGGATTCGGCCTATGCCTTGTCTGATCTGAGTTATTTCTTCGGACCTGAAGCGGCTGCTATTTCCATTAATCCGGTGCAATATCCCGCTCGCGAAGTAGTGGAACGTTGTGCCATGATTCGAGATTTTGGAGATCGTACAGAACCTGTTCTCGAAATGTGGAGTCGCGTGAAAGGCGATAATTTGAATATTAACATTGTTTTGTTTATCTTCGCCGTATTCGGTATACTGTTTATCTGGCTGATTTATAAAAAGATCAGAAAATACAGACAGAGCCGTGATTTTCGGCGTCGTCGCCGTCGTAGGCGTTCCTGAAACAGAGTTAAACTGCTATTATATGGAAAATATCAAAAACCTGGTCATTGATTTTGGAGGCGTTTTAATCAATCTGGCCCGTAATCGCTGCATAGAAGCATTTGAAGCAATCGGTGTAGCCGATATCCGCACTCTGATTGTGAATAATTATTTGCATAAAGATTTATTCAAATCTTTTGAAACGGGCACAATTACAACCCGTCAGTTCCGGGAAGCTGTGCGGCGCCTGTCATCGCAAATCTTAACAGATAAACAGATTGATGATGCCTGGATTTCGATGCTTGACAATGTTCCTGTGTATAAACTGAAGTTACTATTAGAGTTGCGGCAAAAATACAACACCATGTTATTAAGTAATACCAACGAACTTCATTGGCATTGGGCAGAGCAGCATATCTTTACTTATAAAAATCATCAGACTTCCGATTTTTTCCATCATATTTATCTATCATATCAAATGCATCTGGTAAAACCCGATCCCGAAATCTTTAATTATGTAATTCGCGATGCCGGTATTTTGCCGGAAGAGACACTCTTTATAGATGATGCTGCTCCCAATTGTAAAGCGGCCGGATTGCTGGGGTTTCATACCTATATGCCTGAAGCAAATGAAGATTGGTCGCATTTGTTCGATTAAAAACAAAGTAGAATATAAATTATCCGGAAGCATTAAATGTAAAGAATAAACAAATAATCGATATACTGCGATCAGCGGATCTTCATTACGCATTAAAACCGATGTAAATAACAAACCCCGATATAATTGCGATAATTCACCGGATCGGTTACCCGGAATGTATGATAGCGATAGTACAGCTGGAATTCATTCTTTTTATTCATATGATAATCCACGCCTGCCGAATAGCGCACCTTATCCAGCCTGAAACGGCTTCCACTTTTAGCCTGATTAAAACATTCCACAAAGGCAAACAGTGAAAATGGCGATTTGCCGATATCGTAATTACCCATCAGCATGCTGCGTAAATAATTATTAGGTTCGGATGTATGCCTGCGGTAAGTGCTCTGAAATCGTTCGCGTACAGAAAGTTTAAAGGCGCCAAAGCGATAATTGGCAAGCGCATAAAAATAATAACGATTACGTAATTTCTGCGGTGATTTATATTTGGCCAGCGACATATAGCCGCCGCCAAGTCGCAGATAAGGTTTCACCTGATAATTCACTTCAGCTGTAGAGAGAAACCATTCCAGTTGTTTAAAATCCTTTTGCGGTCTGATATCTTCTTCGATAAGAAAACCCAATTGCCTGTAAATCTTTCCGGATAAACTGACACGGAATGCGATTCCTGTGCCTTCCATAGCCGATGCTGATATCGAAATAAGAAGAAACAACACCGGAAGTAAACCCCGAAAAAATGGTTTAAATTCCATAATTTTGCAAATTTGTGCAAAAATAATGAAATAAATCCGATTCGCTCTGATTTGTCAATTTATATCTTGCCTAAATAATGCTTTTCCAGATAGGCATTGAAGTTTTCTTTATATTGATTGCCTACCGGAATATAGATATCTTTTCCGAAGATAACCCGGTTGTTGGCAACTGCTCCGATCTTTTTCAGGTTGATAATGTACGAACGGTGAATACGCATAAACCAGTCGGCCGGCAGTCGCTCTTCGAGCGATTTCATACTGAGCAATGTCATAACCGGTTTCTGATCTTCCAGATAAATACGCACATATTCATTCTGACTTTCCATATAAATAATCTTATTCATATCCAGACGGATCATTTTGTAATCGGCTTTGATAAAAAGACTATTATCTTCAGTTTCAGTAGCCGTTGTTTCTTTTATAATCTGCGGTTTCTGATTTGATTTCTGAATGAGTTCATACTGATGACGCGCTTTATTGGCCGATTTCAGAAAGTCATTATAACTGAAAGGCTTCAACAGATAATCGAGTGCATCTACACGGAATCCTTCCACGGCATACTCTGAATAGGCCGTTGTAAATATCACGAGCGGTTTATTAACCAGTGAACGCACAAAATCCACGCCGTTCAGATCGGGCATATTGATATCGGCAAAAATCAAATCAACAGGTTCTGCCGATAAAAGATCCAATGCTTCAAGTGCACTGTTGCAGGCCTTTACCAATTCCAGAAAAGGCACTTTCTCTATATAACCAACCAACTGTGTGAGAGCCAGCGGTTCATCATCTATCGCTATACATCGTATCATTTATTGAATAGGTATTATTAAAAGAACCCGATAATCATCTTCCTGATCATCGATCTTTAGTGTGTAATTATTAGCAAATAAAAGCTGCAAACGTTTGCGCGTATTTTCAAGTCCGATGCCTTTGTCGTTAATTTTAGAATCAGCCTTACTGTTGATAAGCAGATAATGCAATTCTTTCTCTTTCACTTCCATGGTCAGATGGATGAAAGAGGGTTTCTTATAACTGATGCCGTGTTTAAAGGCATTCTCCAGAAACGAAATAAAAAGCAACGGCGGAATCTGTACATTCGGAATCTGTTTTGGCAACGAAATACAAATATCAACCTGCTGCGTATAACGAATTTTCATTAATTCGATATAGTTTTCCATAAACCGGATCTCTTTTTCGAGCGGCACGGTTGGCAGTGATGATTCATATAACACATAGCGCATGATTTTGGATAGTTCAATCACCGTTTTTTGTGCTTTTTCTTTATCCAGATCAATCAGGGCATGAATATTATTGAGTGTATTCATGAAGAAATGCGGATTGATCTGATGTTTCAGATAAGCCAGCTCTGTTTCTGAAGTCTGTCGTTCGAGTTCCTGCAGACGTTGTTCATCCCGGATGGATTTAAACAAATACTTGATAGCCGTATTTAATCCGATGATAAAAAGTGCAATCAGAAAATCCAGTATAGAGGGCGATAAAAACAGGGGCCGGCGCAAATGCATAGGCTGTAGCGGTTTGAATGAATCGTCGGGCATTGTTATGCCCGGACCGCGTCGTGTATTGAGCGGAATGCGTTCGGGCCGCTCCCAGATGGTTGTATCATCATTGATTAAAGGCGGCTTCCGCAAATCTTCCGGTTTTTTATGCTCACCATGAATATCCCAGGGCAGCGGTTCGTTAAATTGCGGACGTTGCGGTCGATATTCCAGATTAATAGTCAGTACCAGCGCCACCAATCCCAAATTTAGCAAAAAGAACTGCCACCATTTTTCGCGCAACAGTAAATAGGGCAGAAGCAATAAGTTATTAATTAAAAATAATGCAAAGAATGGCAAAATAAATTTCCAGGCATGCAAAATACCATTCCAGTTCACGGCATTTGCATTCGAGAATTTATTTTCCCAAACCGGTAAGATTAAAATCGCCAGCCAGATAATCAGATAAATCAGATTTTCGAATAGCGACAGTTTATGATTCGAATTTTTCATGCAGTCAGAATTTATATCCATATCCCAGACCGATCATATGTTTACCGTTTGCTTCATCATCATCTCTGAAGTTAACATACCGGTAATAGACCTGTAATGCGTTCTGTTTATTTATTTTATATTCGGCTCCGGCCGTATATCTTAATTTATTCATTTTGTTTCCCTGCGGATCATTTAATGTATTATATAATTCGACCGACGCATAGGGCTCCAATGCACATCGTTTAATATTGTAAGCAAGCATCAAACGACTCCGGAGGTATAATTTCGGATTTGCCCGTTTACTTGTCTCTTCAACGCCAACACGATAGGTACTTTGAAACCTTTCACGCAAAGATAAAGTAAATCGGTCGAACCGATAATAACCGGTTGCATAAAAGTAATACCGGTTACGTACTTCCCAGCCCTTTTTTTCATGATTATAATTAATCAGATTATAGGCACCGCCCAGTTTTAAGAATTTCCAGGGCTTATAGCTGATATCCAGACTGGTAGAGAAACGATCCGCCTCTTTCAGATTGTCGCGCAGACGAAATTCCTCTTCGAGCGATACCGACAGACCGGAAATCATCTTCTTGGTTACCTGCACACTGACTGAAGCACCAAAATCGTCCTGAGCCTTCAGTAAACCGAAACCGGAAACTAAAAACAACAGAAGGATGATTTGTATTCGGATATGTTGTTTCATCTCTTATTCTCCTTCGCGTGGTAAACGGGTCATTGAATCGGTTGTATTTATTTCGCGTGTTTCGCCTTCATAGTAAACTTTAATAAAGGCCGAATCGCGTAAAAAATCAATATGCCCGATTTCGATCCTGCAGATATTCAATCCGGTACGCAGTTTTAAATCGGCCATCAGTTCATCCCGCTTTTCGGGAGTGATGAGCTGAATTTTATCATAAAGAATCAGTTTGCAGGAGATATGCTTAAGCCATCTTTCACTTTCCAACAGCCAGGTTACCAACAGAAAAATACCATTGGTAAGCAGAAGTTCCGCATAACTGATCTGAATGGATAAAGCATTGATCACCGAAATGGCGATGATCAGAAATAAATAGGTCATCTCGCGTATCTGAACCGATTCGGTACGATACCGGATGATTCCGAAAATGGCAAAAATACCTAAGGCAAAACCAATTTTAAGCTTTACACTTCCCAACAGGAAAATCAGAAAAAATACACTGATATTGATCAGTGAAAAGGTGAAATAAAAATCTCTTCGTTTGCTTTTGGGATAATAAAAACAATGAATAATAATCCCGACAACCACAAAATTAAAAAGAAATCGAAACAGTAACTGAAATAATCCGTCGGCATCAAAAACAGGTGTCCCTGCCAAAATCAGTGTTTCTTCTGTTAAATCAAATAGCGTATCCATAAGTATTATTTGTTATTTTATTCAAAAGCATAAGTTTCTTTTTAAAGCGGTTTTTGCGGATCGCCGGATTGGTCAAGATGGTGCCCAGGCAATATTTACTGATGCCAACCGGATGTACATGCATTTCAGATAATTGCTGCTTAACAAATGATGCACAATTACCATCCTGTTTGAGTTCGATAATCACCAGACGGCGACAGGAAGCCTGCTGACCGGTAGTTAGATTATTGAACTTCAGATTGATATCGATTGTAAGTCGTTCGGTTTTTTTTCTGTTAACCAGTGTAATGCGATAAAACCGGTTTTGCAGATGCGGCATCAGCTGATGTGGAGCATAGCAGCCCTCCTGTTCGATAAAACGGGAAGCCTCTTCAGATAGATAACCGGCTGTTTCGGGAAGCACAATCCGGGTTTTCCGTGTGCGTCCTTTATTATTTTTGTTTTTAATTTCCAGAAAAGTAGTTTGTGTATCCATATAGGTGCGGACACGAATTTTCCGGCGCGTGCGCCGGCCGCACTGATGTGCCGTATACATGGCTAAATCGGCGGTGTCCAGATAAACGGTATGATAAAGCGAGATACGCTTATCATCAATCTCCTGTACAAAATAATCGGCTGTTAAAGTCTGCAACAGTTGCAATAACTGATCAGGGCGAACCGTATATTTGGTATCTATACGATTCATTAACCGCACAGCCGACATTTCTGCCAGACTGATTGCCGGAAACTGTTGTAGCATTGTT
>CAMTPG010000181.1 GCA_947074335.1 uncultured Parabacteroides sp. | reverse complement strand
GCATCTGGCCCAACTGGTCGGCGGTATGGCTGCAACCCTTTGATTTATTGGCTGTCATTTTGTTTGCAGTAAAAAGGTTCGGAAAGGCTGCTTTTTATTATCATTTTATTAACTTTGCAGCGCTTTCGGTTTTACTGGCTGCCTGGCATTTTCTGCCACAGCACCTGAATCCGGCTTTCATACCGCTTGTAATGAGCCTTTGGCTGCGTTCTGGGTATGGCATTTATAGAAAAATATGGAACATCGTTTAAGAAAATTACTAACTTCGTTAATTGCAATTATAGCGGTCACTAACCTCGAGGCGCAGCAAACTACGCCTAAACTGGTAGTGTGCATCACTGTGGATCAGTTGCGGGGTGATTATATCGAATATTTTTACAACACTTTCGGCGAACGCGGCTTCAAGCGATTGCTCGATCAGGGATTGGTATACAATAACATCCGGTTCGAGTTTTCGGATATCGACGAGGCTTCGGCTTTTGCCACTCTTTTTACGGGTTCCAATCCGAATATCAACGGAATCGCAGGCAGCCGGGTTTACGATTTTACGGCCGGCCGCGAATATCCGATTCTTCAGGATAACGAATACATCGGAAACTTTACCAAAGATCATTATTCGCCCAAACGTCTGCTGAGCACGACGATTGGCGATGAGCTGAAAATCGCTTCGAAAGGTCGCAGCGATGTATATACCATTGCTCCGAATCCCGAAGCGGCCATTCTTTCGGCCGGCCGGAGTGCCAACGGTGCCTTCTGGATTGACGATACCAATGGCAAATGGGCAACTACTACTTTTTATAAGAATGTGCCCTGGTATGTAGATCGTTACAATAATGGTGTGGAATCGTTGTCGGCACGCATCGACCAGATGTCGTGGACACCTTCGCTGTCGATTCAGGAATATAATGCCTTCCCGTATGTGATGGAGGACATTCCTTTTAAATATGTATTCAAACCCAATACGCTGGATTGCTACATGAACCTGAAGACGTCGCCCTTTATCAACAAAGAGGTGAACCGACTGGCCATGCAGTTTATAGAGTATGCGGGCTTTGGTACGCGCAGTTGTCCGGATATGTTGTCGATCACCTATTATGCAGGCAATTACCGCGGCAACATGAATCGCGAATATACGCGCGAAATTCAGGATACCTATTATCAGCTGGACAAAGATCTGGAGCAGCTGTTTGATAAGCTTGATGCAAAAGTGGGCCTCGAAAATACGCTGATTGTATTTACCGGCTCGGGGTATTATAACAGTATCGAGGAGTATTCGGAAGATTTGGCTGTGTTGAACGGCGAATTTTTCCCGCATCGTTGTGTAGCCTTGCTCAATATGTATATGATGGCGCTTTACGGCCAGCACAGCAACTGGGTGACAGGATTTTACGACAATCAGATTTTTCTGAACCGCAAGGCGATCGAAGATGCACAGCTTGATCTGATCACGCTTCAGGAGAAAGCAGCCGATTTTCTGCGCGAATTCAGCGGTATTCAGTCGGCAACTACCGAGCATGTATTGCGTATCGGCAATACCAACGAACGCACATCGAAATACCTCACAGGTACACATTTGAGCACACGTGGCGATGTACTGATTCAGCTGCAGCCGGGTTGGACTATCAATACGGAGGAGCCGAAATTAAAGACGAAATCTAAATCGAAATCAGAGGAGAAAGTAACAAAAGTAATACGCAACAACGCGGTTCAGACGCCGTTGATCTTCATGGGAAGCAACGTAAAACCTGAAAAAGTATACCGCGAAATCAAAGCCACCGAGGTAGCGCCAACCGTTACCCATGTGTTGCGGATCAGACCACCAAACTCCAGCAGGGCATTGCCTCTTACCGAAATGACTATTCTGCGATAGTCTGTATGTGCGGAACATACAGTTGGCACAATTTTTGTAGCTGATTATCGTATGATGTTTACCGGGAATATTCCGCACATCAACTTTTACACGAAAATAAATAAACTAAAAAATATCATGGGATTAAATGACCTGCTGACGAAATTATTCGGCAACAAATCACAGCGTGACCTGAAAGAAATTACGCCTTATGTGGATAAAGTGAAAGCCGTTTATCCGTCGATCGAAAAACTGACAAATGATGAACTGCGTGCTAAAACAGAAGAGATTAAGCAACGTATTCAGGATTTTGTGGCTGAAGAACGCGCCGAAGTAAACGAACTACGTAGTACTATCGAAGGTAAAGAACTGGAAGAGCGTGAAGCTGTCTGGGCCGAAATCGATAAGAAAGAAAAAAATATTCTCGAGAAAATGGAAGAGGTACTCGAACAATCGCTGCCTGAGGCTTTTGCGATTATGAAGGATACCGGACGCCGTTTCGCTCAAAATCCGATTGTGGAGGTTACTGCAACGGATTTCGACCGTGATCTGGCTGCGAAATTTGATTTCGTGGAGATCGACGGCGAAAAAGCACTTTATCACAATCATTGGAAAGCGGGTGGTAACGAAATTACCTGGGACATGATTCATTATGATGTTCAGCTGTTTGGTGGTGTGGTTTTGCATAAAGGTAAAGTGGCCGAGATGGCTACCGGTGAGGGTAAAACACTTGTGGCTACCCTGCCTGTATTCCTGAACGCCCTGACACGCAATGGTGTACATGTGGTAACGGTGAATGATTATCTGTCGAAACGTGACTCGGAATGGATGGGCCCGCTCTATATGTTCCATGGTCTTTCAGTAGATTGTATCGACAAACACCAGCCTAACTCGGATTCCCGCCGCGCTGCTTACAATGCAGATATCACTTTCGGAACAAATAATGAATTCGGTTTCGATTACCTGCGTGATAATATGGCGATCAATCCGACTGATCTGGTTCAACGCAAACATAATTATGCGATTGTGGATGAGGTTGACTCGGTATTGATTGATGATGCCCGTACACCGCTGATCATCTCGGGTCCGATTCCGCGCGGCGAACAGCAGCTGTTCGAACAATTCCGCAACAATGTGGAGGTTGTGGTGAATGCCCAGAAAGATCTTTGCTCGAAATTACTGATCGAAGCCAAAAAGAAAATGGCAAGCAGCGATGCCGAAGAGGTAAAAGAGGGTAACATTGCATTGTTCCGTTCTTACAAAGGTTTTCCGCGTAATAAAGCGCTGATCAAATACCTGAGCGAACAGGGAATCAAGGCACAGATGTTGAAGACTGAAGAGTATTTCATGTCTGAAAACATGCGCCATATGCATGAAGCTACCGATGAGCTTTACTTTGTAATTGAAGAAAAAAATAACAGCATTGAGCTGACAGATAAGGGGATCGATTTGCTGACCGGTAAATCTGATGACCCGACATTCTTTGTACTTCCCGATATCACTTCGCAGCTTTCGGAACTCGAAAACATCAAAGATGCAGAAGAAAAACAGCAGAAGAAAGATGAATTGCTGGCTGTTTACTCGGTGAAGAGTGAGCGTGTGCATACAATCAATCAGTTGTTGAAAGCCTATACTTTGTTCGAAAAGGATGATGAGTATGTGGTGATGGACAACAAAGTAATGATTGTAGACGAACAAACCGGTCGTATCATGGATGGCCGCCGTTATTCGGATGGTCTGCATCAGGCGATTGAAGCGAAAGAGGGTGTAAAAGTGGAAGCGGCTACACAAACATTCGCGACTATTACATTACAGAATTACTTCCGTATGTATCATAAACTGTCGGGTATGACAGGTACAGCCGAAACGGAAGCCGGTGAGTTGTGGGACATCTACAAGCTGGATGTGGTAGTAATTCCTACCAACCGTGTGATTGCCCGTAATGATATGAACGACCGTATCTATAAAACGAAACGTGAAAAATATTCGGCCGTAATCGACGAAGTTCAGCGCCTGACCGAAGCCGGTCGTCCGGTACTGGTAGGTACAACTTCGGTTGAGATCTCCGAATTGCTGAGTCGTATGCTTTCAATGCGCAAAATCAAACACAGCGTACTGAATGCAAAATTACATCAGAAAGAGGCTGATGTTGTGGCACTTGCCGGTAAAACGGGTGCTGTAACCATTGCAACCAATATGGCCGGTCGTGGTACCGACATCAAACTGCCTATCGAAGTAAAAGATGCAGGCGGTCTGGCAATTTTAGGTACCGAACGTCACGAGAGCCGCCGTGTAGACCGTCAGTTGCGTGGTCGTGCCGGTCGTCAGGGTGACCCGGGTTCTTCTGTATTCTTTGTTTCACTCGAAGATGATCTGATGCGTCTGTTCGCTTCCGAAAAGATCGCCGGGCTGATGGACAAATTAGGTTTCAAAGACGGTGAAGTGCTCGAACACAGCATGTTGAGCAAATCGGTAGAGCGTGCCCAGAAGAAAGTAGAAGAAAACAACTTCGGTATCCGTAAGCGTCTGCTCGAATACGATGATGTGATGAATTCGCAGCGTACCGTAATCTATACACGCCGTCGTCATGCACTGATGGGCGAACGTATCGGTCTGGACGTGCTGAATACATTATATGATACAACCAATGCGGTTGTTGAACAATATGGCGAGTTTGGCGATTTCGAAGGATTCAAAATGGAGCTGTATAAAACATTTGCCATGGAGTCGCCCTTCACCGAAGAGGAATTCAAATCGATGAAACCGGCCGAAATGACAGATAAACTGTTTGATGCCGTACTGGAACAGTTCAAACGCCGCATGGAACGCATGACACAGGTAGCTTTACCGGTTATCAAACAGGTTTTCGAAAATCAGGGCGCCATGTACGAAAATATCATGATCCCGATTACCGACGGACAGCGCATGTATAACATCTCCTGCAACCTGAAAGAGGCTTACGAAACCGATTGCAGAGCGATCACCAAAGCCTTCCAGAAATCAATCGTATTACATACTATCGATGATTCATGGAAAGAACACCTGCGCGAAATGGACGAACTGCGCCATTCGGTACAGAATGCCAGCTACGAAAATAAAGATCCGTTGTTGATTTACAAACTTGAATCATACAATCTGTTCAAAGCGATGGTGGACTCGATGAACCGTAAAACGGTTGCAATCCTGATGCGCGGTCAGATTCCGGTACGTGAGGAACCGACCGAAGAGCAGAAAAAACAGATCGAAGAGCGTCGTGCTGCAGCCGAAGAGGCTATCCGTCAGCAACAGATCGCTATTCAGCGTGCAGCGGCCGAACGTCATGAAGATATGAGTAAGTATCGTGCCGAGAAACAGGATTTATCCGGAACAGGTTCAGCGCCCCAACAGGCAAAACATGAACCGGTTAGAGCTGAAAAACGTGTAGGCAGAAATGATCCTTGTCCCTGCGGCAGCGGTAAGAAATACAAGAGCTGTCACGGTCAGGGTTTATAATCCCGCACTGTAGCAGAGCAAACAAATAAATATCGGGTTTTGATCTCTTCCGCCAGTTATCGCTGATAGCCAATAGAGATAAAGCCGGATAAAAACAGATAAACTCCTGATTCGATGGATATCGGATCAGGAGTTTTTTATTGCGGCTATTTTGCTGACCGGAATCCCTTATCTTCCATCTTTTCGCCTGCTGCTTTTAAATTTACGGTTTACAACTTATTGTTTTACATGCAATTCTGATACTTTCAGGTTTTATTTGCTTCTGATTTTCTTTGCGTCCGGTTCTGTGTGCTTCTGATGCTTTTTCATCAGAGAAAAGAGATACATTTCAAACTGATTATCGGAGAAAATGAATAAAAAATAAAAATCCCGGCTTTCCTGTTTAATAACATTTCTTCCGGGATTGCCGTTTTATTTTTTTTGTTTACAAAATAGCATTCCATGATTTAAAATTTTAAAGCAAAGTGCATGATTTTAGTTTAAAATTAAATCAGTTAATTAAAAAAAATACTCCTCTTGGTCA
>CAMTPG010000180.1 GCA_947074335.1 uncultured Parabacteroides sp. | reverse complement strand
GACGCAGCAGGTCAAAGAAAGCGCCTTCAATGTCAATGCGCTCGATGTGGCGCCGCTGGCCGGCCGGTTAAGTGCCATCAGCACAGCCATAAACCGCACCACAGGCATTAAAATACGCGAAGAGGGCGGCACAGGGTCCGATTTTGAACTCTCCATCAACGGAATGTCAGGCAATTCGGTTCGTTATTTTATCGACGGAATGCCGATGGATACGAAAGGCAGCACCTCCACGCTGGCCAATTTGCCGATCAGCACGATAGAACGTGTAGAAATTTACAAAGGCGTTGTGCCTGCCCATTTAGGCTCGGATGCGCTGGGCGGAGCCGTAAATATCATCACCCGACAGGCACGCAAATCATTTCTGGATGTTTCGTATGGCATCGGATCGTTTCATACACAGAAATTCGATCTGAATGCACAGTATGTAACCCCGCAACAAATCATCATCAAACCCGCACTGGCACTTAATTATTCCAAAAATGATTATATGATGAAAGGGGTGGAACTTTGGGATGAAACCGATCGTGTATTCAAAGAGGTAAACCGCCGCCGTTTTCATGATGATTATTTCTATCTGACGGGCCAACTCGAAGTGGGCGTTGTCAATCGACGTTGGGCTGATGCTTTCGCGGTTCAGGCATCGTACACGAAAACAGACAAAGAGCTGCAAACCGGTGCCATACAAAACATTGTTTATGGCGATGCCAAACGCAAACAGCATGCCTGGAATATCAATGCACAGTACCGAAAAACAAATTTCATGATCGAAAAACTCGATTTCAACGCCTCACTCTCCTACACGTTCGATCATGCCCTGACTATCGATACGGCATATCGCAAATATTGGTGGGACGGCACTTACATCGAATCCTCACGCAATGAAATTACCGGTCGCGGCAAATCGATCCGCCATTATAAACGTCCGCTTTTCATTGCACGCGGCAATCTGAATTACACACTCAACGAGCATCACTCCTTCAACCTGAATTATCTGATGAATCGCACCGGCAATGAACGTTACGATAAGGTGGATACCGATTTTGAACCCTCGAAAGATGTGCTGGCGAAACACATTCTGGGATTCTCGTACAATCAGTCGTTGCTGGATAACCGCTGGCAAAACACCTTTTTTATAAAAGAATATATCAATCATCTGGATGTGCGCCAAAAGGATTTATACTGGATTACGGGAGCTATCGACGAAACCGGATCATCTACCGATCAATATACCGGATATGGTGCAGGTTCGCGTTTCAGTATTTTTCGCGAATTATCAGTGAAAGCCTCTTTCGAACACAGCGTGCGTTTGCCCCTGGTACGCGAACTGCTGGGTAACGGAACCACAATTTATCCGAACTTTAAGCTGAAACCCGAAAGCAGTAACAACTGGAATGCCGGCCTGTTCGGAACACTGAATCTGGCCCGCGGACATCTGCTGTATTACGAAGTTAACGGGTTTTACCGCCACGTTAAAGATTATATCCATACTGTTATTTCGCAGGCCGAAGGCATGAGTCAGTACGAAAATGTATCGAATGTGGATGTGAAAGGATTAGAAGGCGAATTGCGCTACAACCGGAGCAGCCGTTTCGAAGCCACCATAAATTGCAGCTATCAGGATTCGCGCAGCAAAACAAAATATTATGCCAACGGCTCGCCGATGATTACCTATAATAATAAGATCCCCAACCGCCCGTGGCTGTTCGGCAATTTTTCCCTGCAGTATAATCAGCCGGGATTGATTACCAGCCACGGCGTGTCGCGTATCGGTTATAATTATGAATATGTGCATTGGTTTTTTCTGACCTGGGAAGGTTACGGCAATCTGGAAAGCAAATCGCGCATTCCCACACAACACATTCATAATCTCTTTATCGGTCAATCATTTCAGAACGACCGGTTCAATATCTCGATCGAATGCAACAACCTGTTCGACAGCAAAGTATACGACAACTTCATGCTGCAGAAGCCGGGGCGCTCATTCTTCTGCAAATTCAGATTTTTACTTAACTCATAAATACATCAATAAATAATTTAACTGGAATGAAAGTAATTAAGTATTTCGTGTCTGCACTGGCAGCCACTGCGCTCAGTGCCTCATTTTTTGCCTGTTCATCCGAAGCCGGATACATCAGTCCGGACGAAGATATCACCGATCCCGAAACAGAAGCCCATTTTGATATCTGGGTTTCCATTGGTGCCAATTCGGGTATGGGTTCGGATAATACGCAGTTGGTAAAAAGCGTGAAATCACTCGAAGAGCAGGATCCTATCGATTTTAAAAACAGCGGCGCCGATGTAACAGCGAAGTTGTATCAGGAAACCATAGTTAAAGGCAAATTCTACTATCAGATACCCAAAGAGAAGGATCGTTTTGGTAAATATCAGATTGTGAATGACCGCGTGGTTACAGTGGCAGAATTTCCGTTTACCGGCAATACATTAAAAGATCGCCGTTATACATATGCCTGGATTGATGATGCTACGCTGGTGCTGATGGGTTCGAACGGAACATCCGGCAAAATTCTGTGGATCAAAGTAGATACAGAATCCATGCGCATCCTGGCCGAAGGCGAACTGGATCTGCCCGAACCGCCGACAGGCGATAAATTCAATACTTCGGGTATTGCCAATTATCGCGACGGAAAAATCATCTATTCCTTCATCTACAGCAACACAAAAACGCATTTCTATACCGCTTTTATCCATGCTGAAGATATGACAACCGAAGTGGTTGTGAAGGAAGATCGTGCCGAATTTATGGCCGGTACAGCTTATGGCGAATTGTTGCAGAACAAAACTTTCTTCACACCAAACGGCGATTATTACATAGCTTGCAACAATGTGCTGGAAGGTGCATCGAGCACTACACAGCAGCGCGGCAATCTGGTACGCATCAAAAAAGGTGCTTCCGATTTTGATAAAGATTATTTAGGATATAATTATCCGAATGGTAAACTGGTTACGGCAGTTTGTCTGAACAGCACCAAAGCACTGCTTTACATTCAAGATCCCGTACACACAGGCGCTGCCGGCTGGGGAAGCGATTACAACTGCTATTATGCCGTGCTGGATCTGGTTACCGATCAGATTTCAGAAATCAGTTACAACGACAGCGTGCTGCCTTACAGCAGCGGTACTTTCTCGCAGCGTTCGTATGTTCGCAACGGCAAAGCTTATATCGGCGTGAATCCGAAAGAGGATCAACCCTGCATTTATATCTATGACATCAATTCGGGTCAGGTAACCAAAGGATTGACAATTACGCAGGGATATGAGTTCGATCGTATCATTTCGCTGGAAGACTAAACTCCTATTTATTATTCAAAATTTACTCTGAAATGAAATCGGTCAGACAATTTTTCTTTTCCATGCATCGCATCTGCGGCTTTTTAATCAGCCTGCTGTTTCTGATGTGGTTTATTACGGGATTGGTCCTGATTTATCATCCTTTTCCAAATGTAACACAACAGCAGCTTAACGAAAAGAAAGAGGTGCTGGCCGGTTCATTCCCGGATATCGAAGCCTGTCTGGCTTCGGTTGCTATTCATCCCGAAGAGGTGCGCTCTGTTCGTTTGCGCAGTTTTCAGGGACAGCCACAATTTACCGTTCAGACAAAAGATAAAACCGAAACATTTTGTGCCGACACCACACAACGGCCCGAACCGGTTACCTTCGGCGTAATCGAACAAATTGCAAAACAATGGGTAGATGCTCCTGTTGCAAAGATTGACACATTACACGATCGAGATCAGTGGATTATGTATACCCGTTATCTCGACAAAATGCCCATTTACAAATTCAGGTATGCTGATGCCGACAAGCATCAGCTCTATATCGCTTCGCGTACCGGCCAAGTACAGCAGTTTACCACACGCACATCGCGTTTGTGGGGCTGGGCAGGTGCTATCCCGCATAAACTTTATTTTCCTTTCATCCGTAAGCATACCGAATTGTGGGTCAATATACTTACCGCACTGGGCGTTCTTGCCCTGATTACTTCGCTCACAGGTATTTATGTCGGGATTTATGCCTTTTATAAACGCTACAAAACCCGAAAGATATTAGAAAGTCCGTATAAAAAAGGGTGCTATCACCGGCATCATATTATCGGCATTGTATTTGGTTTTTTCCTGGCCGGCTGGGCATTCAGCGGTGCCATGGCCATGCAGCGCATCCCGCAATGGATCATTAAAACACATGGCGAATATCGTACAGGCAGTTCAAAGTTCAGAGGCAAAAAGCTGCCACTGTCGGCTTATCAGCTCGATTATCGCGATCTGATTGCGGCCTACCCGGATATCAAAGAGATCGAATGGTCGCATTTTCGTGACATTCCTGTATACAACATCATTGCCGGCGATGCTACCTATAGCATTGATGCATCCGGCAAACATCCCGAAAAGCTGTTTCTTCCCGCCGAACAGATCGAAAAAGCAGTACGCGCCCTGCACGAAACAGATATGTATCAGCTTACCCTGATCAATGAATACGAAGAATATTACCTTTCGCGTAAAGGCATTGCTCCGCTCCCGGTGTATAAAGTGACAGTAGATAATGCCGACGAAAGTCTGTATTACATCGAACCCGAAACCGGCGATTTTAAGTACCTGAACCGAAGTCGCAAGGCCAAAAAATGGATATTCAGTGCCCTGCATTATTTTCAGATCAAATGGCTTGTAGAGCGTCCGCTGCTCTGGACAATCTGCATCTGGACGGCTTGTCTGGGCGGAGCATTGGTATCGCTGACGGGCGTTTGGCTGGGAATCGGATACTTCAGACGAAAAATAAAATAAACAGATCAATCACTTATTTTAAAGTAAGATGAAAAAGATATCCATTATACATTGCTTGACATCCGATGTGGACAACCCTTACAGGTGGCGTTATTCTTTCGATTTCGGGATTGATTTCGGGTCTCAATTATATGCAAAAAAATACAATAAGCTCATTAAAAAGCAGCGCCTTGTAATTCACTGTAATACAGACTGTTGCAGAACGGTAAAATTTCATGCCCATGCATTTGAATTTTCATGGCAGTGAAATTAAAATTTCATGGCCATGAAATCCGGATTGGATGGGCATGGAATTTCATGATAATAACAAAACAAACAATAAGCGTTCTGGCTGCACGTTTTTGTGGCCGGGATCGAAAAATTGTTGAAATTGGGAAACTTTAATTTTGTAAAAGGATATGAAACAAGGAAAAATATATGTGGCCGGACTCGGTCCGGGAAGTGAGGCAGATATTACGCCGGCCGTCAGGCAGGCATTGCAAGAGGCAGAGGTAATCATCGGTTATCACTATTATTTTCAGTTTATTGATCCGGCTATTCGCGAAAAGAAGCTTTGCATCGACACCGGCATGAAGCGGGAACGGGCACGCGCCGAAGAGGCTTTTCGATATGCCGACAGCGGACAGACCGTGGCCGTGATCAGCTCGGGCGATTCGGGTATTTACGGCATGGCGCCGCTGATCTGGGAAATGAAAATGGAAAAGAGCAGCGAAACAGAAATCGAAGTACTGCCCGGTATCAGCGCTTTTCAGAAGGCGGCGGCTTTGCTTGGTGCACCGATCGGACATGATTTTTGCGTGATCTCGCTTTCGGATCTGATGACACCCTGGGAAAAAATAGAACGACGCATCGAAGCAGCGGCTCAGGCAGATTTTGTAACGGCGGTTTACAATCCGAAAAGCGAAGGCCGGTACTGGCAGTTGCACCGCTTGAAAGCGTTGTTTCTGGAAGATCGCGATCCGGCTACTCCGGTAGGTTTTGTGCGTCAGGCAGGCAGGCCTGAGCAGGAAGTGATTGTAACTACTCTGCAGGAATTCGATCCCGAAATGATTGATATGTTTACCGTGATCCTGATTGGTAATTCGCAATC
>CAMTPG010000179.1 GCA_947074335.1 uncultured Parabacteroides sp. | reverse complement strand
CGGCATACGAGTTTTCTGAATGTGACTGGAGTTCAGTCGTGTGCTCTTCCGATCTTCCATAACTATTAGGTTTTAATTATTCCATATTCCTTATTCATGCTGTGCAAGGCAATGTACTGATATCTTTAAAAGATAAGCTTGTCTGTATTCCCTACAGAAGAGGGTGTACGGATGAAAAAGAGGTTTGATTTTTTATTATTTATATATTTAATAACAAAAAAGTAAGCATAAAGTTGAAAATCAAAAGTTTGATGAATATTCGCCGGTTAAATGAGAGCGGTTCCTTATTCCAAATGAAATCGCATTAAATCACTTCGCAAGGGAATTTTTATCCCCTTGTGAAGGAGAATATATGCTTTACGAAGGAATCTTTTTTTCTTTTTGTTCCATTCTGATGCTTCTGATAACAGGAAAATGCTGGCTAAGACTTCATCCTGTTTCGGCCGGGTTATCAAAAATAAATCAATCATTGGCTCATTTTATGCCAATATCAAGCCGAATGTAAGGTTTAATCAGTACCCAAACCTTTTTAAATCCGTGCATTTATCAGTGAATAAGCAATATGAGCCGGTGATAAGTGTTTAGTAAAACATTTCTAAAATTTGTTTTTTTGATTATATTTGCAAACGACAATATTTTGAAAAACAGCTTAAATTTTTGTAATGAAAAAGATCCTCTTATTTTCTTTTTTTCTGGTACTTGGTTTGGTGGTATCGCAGTTTCTGCCTTCCATTGCCGGAGAAAGTACGCCAATGGTAAAAACCATCTCAGATACATTTCTCTACGTGTGTCTGGCTTTTATTATGATTAATGTAGGACGCGAATTTGAAGTAGATAAAACCCGGTGGAAATCATATACCGAAGATTATTTTATTGCTATGGCAACTGCTGCCTTCCCCTGGATTTTCGTGGCTTTATATTATATGTATGTACTGCTGCCTTCGATCCACTGGACCAGTGGTGAAGCCTGGCGCGAAACACTGCTGATCAGTCGTTTTGCGGCTCCTACATCGGCAGGTATTCTTTTTACGATGCTGGCTGCAGCAGGGCTGAAAGCCACATGGGTGTATAAAAAAGTACAGGTGCTTGCTATCTTTGATGATTTAGATACAATCCTGTTAATGATACCTTTACAGATTATGATGGTGGGCATGCGCTGGCAACTGGGTGTTATTATTCTGATTGTTATGGTATTATTAATCATCGGTTGGAAACGCATGGGCTATTACAATGTGCGACAAGACTGGATTGCCATTCTGAGTTATGCCGTAATTACATTTGCCATCACCCAGTTTATTTATCTGATCTCGAAGAAATATTTTGGCGAAGATGCCAGTATACATATTGAAGTTTTATTGCCGGCCTTTATTCTGGGTATGGTGATGAAACACAAACACATTGATACGAAGGTTGAAAACAATGTATCAACGGGTATTTCGTTCCTGTTTATGTTTTTGGTAGGCGTAAGTATGCCGGTCTTTTTCGGTGTCGATTTCTCGGCCATGGCCGAAGGTGCACAAACCATTACAGGTTCGCAACCCATGATGTCGTGGGGCATGATTTTGCTGCATGTGGTTATTGTTTCACTGCTTTCGAATCTGGGAAAACTTTTCCCGCTCTTTTTCTATCGTTACCGTCGCAAACGCGAACGTCTGGCGCTTTCCATCGGTATGTTTACCCGTGGCGAAGTGGGCGCCGGTATTATTTTTATCGCATTGAGTTACAACATGGGCGGACCGGCTTTGATGATTTCGGTGCTGACCATTGTATTTAACTTGCTGCTGACCGGATTCTTCGTGGTATGGGTAGAAAAACTGACCCGCAGTGCCTACGAATTGGAAATGGCCGAACAGAACAATGCGGCTGTCCAATCCGAATCATAAATAAAAAGTCTACAATATGGAAAAAAATTCCCTGCGCGTGAAGCTCAATCCGTTACGGCGGTTTGCAACCATTAAACCCAATGCCAGTCTGTTGCTTTTTCTGGCAACGATCTTTGCGATGTTCTTTGCCAATTCGCACTGGTCTGAGGTTTATAACTCGATTTTATTGCATCCCATCGATCTGCAAATAGGAAGTTTTACGCCCTTTGTTCATAACGGCGAACCGATGCAGCTGCTTACTTTTGTAAATGATGCATTGATGGCGATTTTCTTCTTTGTGATTGGTCTGGAGATCAAACAGGAGGTATTGATCGGCGAATTGAGTTCGGTGAAAAAGGCGATTTTGCCGGTGATTGCGGCATGCGGGGGAATGATTGTTCCGGTAATTTGTTATTATATTATTTGTCCTTCGGAGCCGGGCGTTACCGGCGTAGCCATTCCGATGGCAACCGATATTGCTTTTGCACTGGCCGTACTGGGTATTTTAGGGAAACGTGTGCCCCTCAGTATGCGTATTTTCCTTACGGCACTGGCTGTTGTGGATGATATCGGCGGTATCATTATTATAGCACTCTTCTACAGCGGATCGATTGCTTATGAACCGTTGCTGATTTCGGCTGTTTTGCTGGTTGTGCTTTATATTGGCGGACGAATGGGCATCCATAAAAGCTGGTTCTTCTATCTTTTGGGATTCATTGTCTGGATGTTGTTTATGGAATCAGGTATTCATCCTACCATTGCAGGTGTTTTGGTGGCGATGACTGTTCCGGCACGTCCGCGTTTGAATCTGGATGAATTTACGGGCGAGATGAACGGATTTATCGGGTTACTCGATTCGAACGAGGTTTTATCTTCCCAGAAAGCCTCCGTGCTTACTCCGACACAAATTCAGGTGTTGAATAATATTCATTTGCTGGCAAATCAGTCGATCAGTCCGCTGCAACGCATCGCCGACCGTCTGCATCCGCTGGTTAATTATCTGATTCTTCCGTTGTTTGCTTTTGTGAATGCCGGTGTTGGATTCAACGAAATCTCGATAGCCTCGCTAAGCGGCATTCCGCTGGCAGTATTTCTGGGTCTGTTTGTGGGTAAAACGCTGGGTATTTTTGCATTTACATCGCTTTCGGTACGCCTGCGCATTGCCACGATGCCTTCCGGCGTAAAACGGAGTCATTTGTTTGGCATCTCCATGCTTGGCGGCATCGGTTTCACCGTTGCTTTGTTTATCGCAAACCTGTCGTTCAGCGGCGTTCCCGGCATCGGTCAGGATTTGCTGAATCAGGCTAAACTGGGCGTATTTGTCGGTTCGTTTGTTTCGGGTATTTGTGGTTTCTATATCTTGAAAGCGGTATTACCTAAACAACCGGCTGCATCCTGATCTCCGGATTTGCAGGAATAACAGCTTCAATGAAATCATCAATAATGCTTTTGTTGCAGCTTCATCATATTCGGTTTGCAGAAACAACAACCAAATTGAACAGATACAGATTTATCAATCTGATAAGTGTCAAATAATTAGACACTACTGTAAAATAATTAGACAGTTCTTATAAATGCCAAAACAGGTAATCTGCTGTATTATAAAAGATTATCTGTTTTGGCATACTTTTTGTATTTTTTAATTAAAAAGAAAAACAAAAATTAATAAATTATGAGAACAACCCTGTTTCGCAGTCTGTTTAACATTGCAAAACGCTTCAAAGCAGCTTCGCTATTGAATGTACTTGCATTGGCTTTTGCCTTTCTGGCCTTTATGGTGATCATGATGCAAATACATTATGACTTGCGTTTCGACAGTGATCAAAAAGCCGCTGATCGCATTATGCGCTTCGATATTGTATGGGAAAATAATGAATCGCAATCCGTGATTTGCAGACCGCTTTCTATACTTTTCACCCAATTTTCGCCACAGATCGAGGCGGGTTGTATTCTGGAACCTTCCACACCCGAAGAATTATACGGAATTCGCAACGATGAATCAGAAACCAGGTATAAAGAAACTACCCGGAAAGCATCACCCGCTGTTACAGAAGTTTTTGATTTCGACTGGCTGGAAGGCGGTACCGAAAATCTGAATGAACCAAACAGCATCCTTATTCCGGGCAGCATGGCAAAACGAATGTTTGGTAACCAACCGGCATTAAATCAGGCTCTTTTTATCCATGATGGCAATATGCAGGATCAAAACCTGGTCATCAAAGGCGTTTATGCCGATTTTCAGCCCAATGCCACACTCGGCAATGTGATATACGAGATGTTACCCGAAACAAAAAATGCCGACAAATGGAATAACTGGAGCTATTATTATTTTGTACGAATGACGAAGGATGCCGATGCCGAAGCCCTTATTGACAATTTTTTAAATACTTCGCGTGCAAACGAATCCCTGTGGGGTTACATTGCCAATCCAAACTGTACGGCCCGACTTACACCGCTTACTTCACTTCATTTTCTCAATGGCGTATCGTATGATTTTCTGCCCAAAGCGAACCGCCAAACGCTATTGGTTTTACTCTCTATTGCTTTTATTATTCTGATTATCGCCGGCATCAATTATACCAATTTCAATACGGCACTCGTACCGATGCGCATCAAAAATATTAATACACAAAAAGTGCTGGGTAGTACAGATGCCATGTTACGTCGCAGCCTGATTTCAGAAGCTTTTGTGGTGAGTTTGCTCGCTTATGGCATCTCTTTGTTATTGCTGTGGTGGTTTCAGCACTCGCGTTTAATCCAGCTGATTGATGCCGATCCTGCATTTAGTGCTCAGAAATGGATCATCATTGGCACTGCCGGCATAGCTGTTTTACTGGGTTTATGTGCCGGTTTATATCCTGCTTATTATGCCGTTTCGTTTCCGCCGGCACTGGTGCTCAAAGGCAGATTTGGTTTGTCGGACAGAGGCCGCAGGTTGCGCAATGTGCTGATCGGTATTCAGTTTTTCGCCTCATTTGCTTTGATCATCTGTGCACTGTTTATGTATCTGCAAAATCATTATATGCTGAATCAGCCGTTGGGATTCGACAAAGATCAGGTCATTGTAACCAATCTCAGTCCGAGGGTAAATTTCAATCAGGAGCGCTTTGTGAATGAGTTGAAAGGCCATTCGGCAATCAGTCAGGTGGCATTTTCGGAAGTTCTTTTATCCGGACAAGACCGTTATATGGGCTGGGGACGCGATTACAAAAATAAAGAGATCAATTTTCAATGCCTTCCGGTTTCGCCCGAATTTCTCGAAGTCATGGGAATCGAAGTAACCGACGGTCGCAGTTTTCGTCAGGATGATAACCGACTGGAAACCGGCAGTTACATTTTCAATGAAAAAGCACGCGCGATGTATGATATGGCTCTTGGCGATAAGATATACGACGATCAGATAATCGGATTTATTCCCGATGTGCATATCAGCACATTTAAAGAGGAAATAGCACCTATGTCGTTCTTTGTCTGGGGCAAATACCGTTGGGGGAGCGAAAATGATTATACTTATCCGTATGCCTATATCAAAGTACCGGCCGGACAGGATTTGCATGCCGCGATGCTTCAGGTACAAAATACATTGCATGCCATAGATCCGGTTTATCCTTTTCAGCCCCGTTTTTACGACGAAGTGTTGCAACGAACCTATCAGAAAGAGTTGAATTCTGGATTTCTGATTTCTATCTTTAGTCTGATTGCCATTTTTATTTCGATTGTCGGTGTATTCGGCCTCGTTGTTTTCGAAAGCGAATACCGCAGCAAAGAGATAGCCCTGCGTAAAATTATGGGATCTACCACGCGGGATATTTTAATTATGTTCAATCGCAATTATGTAGTTATTCTTCTGATCTGTTTTGTGGGAAGTGCGCCGATAGCCTGGTATATCATTCATCAGTGGCTGCAAAATTTTGCCTATCACATCCCGATGTACTGGTGGGTTTTTCCGTTTGCTTTTTTGCTGGTCTCTTTTATTACCGTACTTACGGTTACTTATCAGAACTGGCGGATAGCCAATGCCAATCCGGTGAT
>CAMTPG010000178.1 GCA_947074335.1 uncultured Parabacteroides sp. | reverse complement strand
AAAATTAGATAAGATTCGCTCAATATTTTATAAAATAATAGGTCTTCTCATCGCTGGTAAGAATCATTTTGCTGCCGTTGAGTTTATCGATATAGAAGCTGCGCTCGGCGGATGGCCAATCGATGTAAGGCATGAATTCGCCAAGTGGTTTGGGATCGTTAAAGAGGCGCAACGTAAGAATATGATCGGTATCGGAAATAATGCCGCCGTAACAATGGCGCGTGGTATCCTGCGGCTGATCGATGATCATGTATTTGAACAGGCCGTGCTGGAAATTGTAAAACACAGTATCAACAGGCGTAATTTCTCCCTGATATTCAACTTGTTTCATCTGCCACATGCCGAATAGTTTCTCTTCTGTATTTTTACTGCAGGCTACACATAGCAGAAGCAGAGCTGCACAAATTAGCTGTTTCATCTTTAACCGGATTAATCGTTGACGGATCAAAAGTAAGGTTTTTTATCGGAAGAATCAATGTTTTGGTGTTGTGCAATACCGCAGACAATCTCTTAATCTGGATGAGCAATTGATAATCTGACCGGATCGGGAATAAAATACAAAAGGAGCAGCGTGAAGATGGCTGCTCCTTTTGCCGGTTTGATGATTCCCGACAGATGCGAATGGGAATGATATATTTACATCGGCCCACAAGTCTGAGAGATCGTGAAAATAGTACAAATATAGCTATCGTGTTATCGTTAGCGTATTATTTCTATCGTATTATTTCTATCGTATTATTTCTATCGTATTATTTCTATCGTATTATTTCTATCGGGCATTGATTTCAAACTACAAAACGCCTTTCGTACTTGGCAGTTCATAGCGGTAGATATCGCGACGGATTGCCATCTTCACGGCACGTGCCAGGGCTTTAAAGATGCCTTCTATTTTGTGATGCTCGTTTTGTCCTTCGGCTTTGATGTTGAGATTCATGCGGGCAGCATCGCTCAGACTCTTAAAGAAATGCAGGAACATTTCGGTGGGCATATCGCCGATTTTCTCGCGGGTAAAGGTGGCATCCCACACCAGCCACGGGCGACCGCCGAAATCGAGTGCAACCTGACAGAGGCAATCGTCCATCGGCAGCGCATAGCCGTAACGTTCGATGCCGCGTTTATCGCCAAGTGCGGCGTAAAGGGCTTCGCCAAGTGCAAGCGCCGTATCTTCGATGGTGTGATGTTCGTCTACCTGCAGATCGCCGGTTACGCGGATGGTGAGATCAATGCCGGCGTGGCGACCGATTTGTTCGAGCATATGATCGAAAAAGCCGAGGCCGGTGCTGATGTCGGTGCGACCGGTTCCGTCGAGGTTGAGTTCGATCAGGATATCGGTTTCGTGCGTGGTGCGACGAACCGTGGCGCGTCGTTCGCCGGCAAAAAGGAATTCGGAAATCTTGTCCCAGTCGTTGGTGATCAACGCCGGCTTCACCTCCGGATTATCCAGCAGCAGCTGTTCGCTCTCTTCGTTATTAAGATGCAGCCAGATGCCACGTGCGCCGAGATTCACGGCGAGCTGCATGTCGGTGATGCGGTCGCCGATTACAAAACTGTTGGCCAAATCGTAATCGCCCTGCATATAACGGCCGAGCATGCCGGTGCCGGGTTTGCGCGTGGGCAGATGATCGGCCGGCATGGAGCGATCAATCAGGATATCATCGAATTCGATGCCTTCGCCTTTGAAGGTGTGCAGCATTTTATTCTGTGCAGGCCAGAAGGTGCTTTCAGGGAAAATCTCGGTGCCGAGTCCGTCCTGATTGGTCACCATCACCAGCTCAAAATCGAGCTTGCTGCAGATGAAATAGAGGTTGCGGATCACCTTGGGATAAAAGGCGAGCTTCTCCAGACTGTCTACCTGAAAATCGAGCGGCGGTTCAATGATCAATGTGCCGTCGCGATCGATGAAAAGGGCTTTCTTCATAAAGTAATCTTTTTGAGTGCATCGAGCAACGCGTTATTTTCGGCGGGCGTGCCTACCGAGATGCGTACGCAGTTGGCGCACAGCGGAACAGTGGAGCGGTTGCGGATGATGATGCCGTGTTTAATGAGTTCGTTGTATAGTTTGTCGGCGTCCTGCACTTCGGCCAGAAAGAAATTGGCATCGGTGGGATAAACCTGAAGCACACAGGGCAGCATCTCGAGGGCGAAGTAAAGGCGTTCGCGCTCTTCGAGGATGATTTGCAGTTGTTTCTGCATCCGATCAGATTTATTCAGGATTTCGAGGGCTTTCTGCTGGGTGAGCAGATTGATATTGTAGGGATATTTGATTTTGTTGAGCAGCGCCACAATCTCGGGCGATGCAAAGGCCATGCCGAGGCGGATGCCGGCGGCGCCCCACGCTTTGGAGAGCGTTTGCAGCACGATGAGATTGGGAAAGCGGTCGAGTTCGCCGGTAAACGAGGTTTCGTTGGAGAAATCGATATAGGCTTCGTCGATCACCACAATGCCTTCGAAGCTGTTGAGCACTTCGTACAGCCGGCTGCGTTTCAGCTTATTGCCGGTGGGATTGTTGGGCGAACAGAGAAAAATCACTTTGGTGTGTGCATCGGCGGCTTCGATCAAATTCGGCACATCGAGACCGAAACGGTTGTTGAGCGGCACTTTACGGAATTCCACATTATTCACATCGGCAGCTACTTCGTACATGCCGTACGAAGGCGAGATGCTTACGATATTGTCGGTGCCGGGCTCGCAAAAGGTGCGGATGATCAGATCGATCGGCTCATCGCTGCCGTTGCCCAGAAAGATGGATTCGGGGCGCACCTTTTTCAGCTCACTGATCTTCTGCTTGAGTGCGTTTTGCAGCGGATCGGGATAGCGGTTGAAGGGTTCATTGTACGGACTTTCGTTGGCGTCGAGATAAACCGAGGCATTGCCCTGGAATTCATCGCGTGCCGACGAATAGGGTTTTAATTTCCAGATGTTGGGTCTGACCAGTTCGTGTAACGGTTTCATAAGCTGTTCAATCTTAGTGTTACTGCATTTTTGTGCGCATCCAGATGCTCGGCGGCAGCCATCACCTCAATTGTAGGGCCCAGGTTGCGGATGCCGGCGGCGTTAATCTCCTGGAAGGTGATTTTGCGAATGAAACTGTCGAGGTTCACTCCGCTGTAAGCGCGCGCGTAGCCGTTTGTGGGCAACGTGTGATTGGTGCCTGAGGCGTAATCGCCGGCGCTTTCGGGCGTATACGGACCTAAAAAGATGCTGCCGGCGTTTGTGATCTGGTTGGCAATCTCCATATAATTAACAGTCTGGATGATGAGATGTTCGGGAGCATAGCTGTTTGTGAAGTCGATCAGCTCTTTTTCATCGCGCAAAATCAGGATGCGACTGTGTTGTAAGGCCTGCTCTACGATGGCGCGGCGTGGCAGTTGCGGCAGTTGCCGGCTGATGGCTTCCTGTACGCGAGCGGCCAGTGTGCTGCTTGTGGTAACGAGAATAGCCTGACTGTCGGCGCCGTGTTCGGCCTGCGACAAGAAATCGGAGGCGATGAAGTCGGGATTGGCGTCGGCATCGGCAATGACTTCCACTTCCGACGGACCGGCGGGCATATCGATGGCCACATCTTTCAGGCTGACCCACTGTTTGGCGGCAGTAACGTATTGATTGCCGGGACCAAATATCTTATAGACTTTCGGAATGCTCTCCGTGCCGTATGCCATGGCGGCAATGGCCTGGATTCCACCGGCTTTGCAGATGGTGCTTACGCCGGCTGTCTCGGCAGCAAAGAGGATGGCGGGATGGATTTTTCCTGCTGCATCGGGCGGCGTACAGAGCACGATTTCGTTGCAGCCGGCAATGCGTGCCGGCACGGCCAGCATCAGTACGGTAGAGAAAAGCGGCGCACTTCCGCCGGGAATGTAAAGGCCTACTTTCTCGATGGGCACGGCTTTTTGCCAGCATTCAACGCCGGGCGTGGTTTCGATCTTTTTGCCGGTGAAGCGTTGCGCGGCATGGAAAGCGGCGATGTTATCGCGGGCTTTGCAGATGGCCTCTTTCAGTTCGGGAGCCACCCGGTTGCGTGCTTCGGCAAGCTCTTCGGGCGAAACAAGGAGATTCTTGAATGTGGCCGGATCCACTTTGTCGAAACGCACGCCGTAGCGGATCACGGCGGCATCGCCTTCGGTGCGTACATCGTCGAGCACGGTGCGCACGGTATCGAACAGTGCGCTTACATCGAGTGCCGGACGTTCGATGAGCCGGCTCCAGCTTTCGCGGGGCGGATAGTTCAGGATTTCCATAATTACAGAATCATTTTTTCGATGGGAATAACCAGGATGCCTTCGGCGCCAAGCGATTTCAGTTTGCCGATGATTTCCCAGAAATGCTTTTCGGTGATAACGGATTGTACCGAGATCCAGTTCGGATCGGCCAGCGGCGTGATGGTCGGACTGTTGATGCCGGGCAGCACTTCTACAATCTGCGGCAGATTTTCTTTGGGCGCGTTGAGCAGCACATATTTCTTGCCTTCGGCCTCCTGGATGGCTTCGAAACGGAACAGCAGTTCGTCGAGAATGGCCTGTTTCTCAGCCGTGAGCGTGTTGTTGGCAATAAGCAGTGCTTCGCTTTGCATAATCACTTCCACCTCTTTAAGGCGATTGCTCACCAGCGTGCTGCCGGAACTAACGATATCGAAAATGGCATCTGCCAGTCCGATGCCGGGCGCAATCTCCACCGAACCGCTGATGACATGCATTTCGGCCTTCACTCCATTTTTCGCAAGGTATTGTTGCAGGATTTCAGGATATGAGGTGGCAATGGTTTTGCCTTCGAACCAATTCACGCCGGTATAATCCTCATCTTTCGGAATGGCCAGCGAAAGGCGACACTTACTGAAACCGAGTCGTTTAATCAATCGGGCTGCCTGTCCTTTTTCCACATATTCGTTTTCGCCCACAATCCCGATATCGGCTACGCCGTTGGCTACGGATTGCGGAATATCATCGTCGCGTAAAAAGAGCACTTCCACAGGAAAGCCTTTGGCAGATAACAGCAGGATGCGTTTTCCGCGATTCAGTTTGATGCCCGCCTCTTCGAGCAGGTGCATGGTTTCGTCGTACAGACGACCTTTTGATTGTACAGCAATTCGTAACATGTTCATTTATTTTTTATTTGTTTATTTATTTTTCTTTTCTTGTTTTTTGAAACTGATCCGCATCATCGCTTGAAAACTGATCCGCATTATCGCTTGAAACTAATCCGCATCATCGCTTGAAACTGATCCGCATCATCGCTTGAAACTGATCCGCATCATCGCTTGAAAACTGATCCATATTATCGACAAGCGGTCTCTTGTTGCCGATTCTGCTATCCGGATTTAATCATGGAGTTTCTTTTATTCAGATTCCATTTATTAAAATCCCGTTTTACATAAACCAATCGGGCCCGCCGTTTATCTGGCAACTAAATCGCACTGTCAGGCCGATATTTCGGATAACTGATAAATTACCTGAGTTGTTTCGCTCATCGCTTTCAGCATCGCTTCAATCAGATTTCATTTGATGTTTTTATCCGGTTTAAATCAGAATTTCTGTTTTTGATTTTTCCTTTTCAAAACGGTTTAAAAACAAAAAAGGCTTACCATACGGCAAGCCTTTTTATCAATTATATTCTTAATGTATATACACGATTATCAGCCCACCAAACTAATGCCTGTTGTAATGATGATGACCATGATGTACAAATGTTCTTTTCATTTTGTAAACTTATTTGCGGGCAAAGTTATAATAATTCTCTAAAAACAAACTATTTCTTACAATTTATTTTCAAAATAAATAATTTGTTGGCTTGTTTATTTTGCCTGAAAACATATCAAACAGCAACAAACAGCTTGAAACAGCAGGAAATACTGCTGCATATTCCCTGCCCTTTTTTTATAGGCTTTCTGCTCTTTTTCTGCATTTGGGATTTCTATTCCCGATACATTTTTATTCCCGATACATTAATATTTCTGATACATTATTATTTCCGATACAAATGATC
>CAMTPG010000177.1 GCA_947074335.1 uncultured Parabacteroides sp. | reverse complement strand
TGATTAAAAAGAGCATAGTATAACCGGCTTATTCTGTTTTCCGGTTATACTATTTCCAATCCGGATTATTTTTCTTCCAGAATCAAAACATCCCACGGCTGCAAAATCAACAATTCATTTTCTCCTACTGATTTATCGGCCAGCAATTCCCGCGATTTTCCAAACGGGTTGGGCAATTGTTTCTCTTCGGCACTGTAATTAAACAGGTAATGCAGCTTTTTGCCCTGATTTGATGTGCCCGAACGAATAATCAGCGGAAAGCGGAGCTGATCTGTTTTGATTACGCCTGCTTCGGTTGCCGCATTACGCACAACAGCATCCATTAATTCCTGCGACGGACGTGCTCCGATGTAAGTAAGCCGGCCTTTTCCATAAGCATTTGTCGTAATTACCGGCCATTTGCCAAAAAAGGGATGATCGGCATAAGCCAGTGGCGTGGCCGTTTCGGGAATCAGCATTTCGTACCAGTCGCCAATTTGCTCATCATCCTTCAGCTGATACGGATTCTCTTTCAGTTTTAAATCGCCAATGGTTGAAAATTCCTGATAATAAAAGCCGCAAGCCTCACGCAGCGGTCCGGGAGCCGCCATGGCGCGAACGGCCGAATGCTCATTACAATAACCACTCTTATAAAGCATTACAACATGACCACCCTCTTTCACAAAACGATCAATTGCCTGCAATAAGGAATCGGTTGCCACATACAAAGGCGGAATTACAAGCAGCTGATAGCCGGAAAAATCCTGATTCTTATCGCACGATATGATATCTGTTTCGATATTCTGACTGTAAAGTGCGCGATGCACCAGATCAATCGGATAATTATCTTTTCGGGAATAAGGCATAAATTGCAGAGCATGATAAGAATCATGGCTGTAAAGAATTGCCGCTTTATTTGTTTTTTGCAGATTCGTCAGTTTATGACCAACGCGTTTCAGCTCGTCTGCCGTTGTTTTAAATTCATGATAAACGCGATTAGGCTGCAAATCATGTCCTAAAATGCCGCGCCAATAGGTTTCCTGTCCGTAATGCAAAGTAGCCCAATGCCAGTATTCCACCATGTTTGCGCCCGAAGCCAGATGCCCGTACATATTCTGTCTCAACTGGTTATCATACGGCGGATATTGTCCGCGCGCATCCCAGCCGATTCCCTGCGCATTGGTTTCCATCACAATATAATTACTCTTTTTTACACCCCGCATAAAATCGCCGGCATAAGCAATATACTGTCCGTCCTGTTTATCCTGTACATCATGATATACATTAATAGCCGGATAATCCATCTGTCGGAAACTTTCTGTCTGATCTATATTGTGAAATGCCGGCATAAAGCAATGCGTCACAAATTGATCATCGCGCTTGTATTCGTTTACAATATCGCATTGCCAGTTCAGAAAGCCGGCAATCGATTTGCGATTGTAACGCTCCCATTCATTTTTGTAGGAAGGATTGGTTACTCCGTCGCGCGGATAAAAATCTTCCCACACATTAATATTCATGCCCCAGTAATTCAAACCCCAGGCTTTATTCAGCGAATCCAGATCGTTGCCGAACTGCTCTTTGATATGGTTTCGGAAACCGATGGAATAACCGGGATTATTCATATTGCGCGTCTCGGTTTCATTATCCACCTGAAAACCGATTATTGCCGGATGATCAGCATATCGTTCCATCATTTTCCGGATGATGCGTTCGCTGTAATAGAGAAAAACCGGATTGGTAAAATCCATATTTTGCCGGATGCCGTAATGTGCCGGATTGCCGCCAATATAATTTATCAATACTTCGGGATGCTTTTTTGCAAGCCAGGCCGGCATCGAATAGGTTGGCGTTCCAAGAATAACCTGTATGCCGGCATCATGCATCTTGCCGATGATGCGATCCATCCATTCAAATTCAAATTGTCCTTCCTGCGGTTCGAAAATGCCCCATGCCGATTCGCCCACGCGCACAACCGATAATCCCGCCTCTTTCATCAGTCGTATATCTTCGTCGAGCCGCTCTTCGGGCATATATTCATGATAATAGGCAGCGCCATACAGCACATTATCAAAGGAGTACTGAGCCGAGAGAGGCCATTGTACGATACAAATCAACAGACAGAATAAAAATAGTTTCTTTTTCACGGATTATCAGATTTAGAAGTTCACAATATCAAAAATGAAAAAACAATTACTTACAAAACTATCATAAATTATTAATTTACGAATATAGTGTCTGTTCTTTTTATGTGATATAGATTAATCTAAATCCTGAAAACAGACATTAAGTATCGAAACTGTTATATAACAGTTTCATAAATTCAGAATATATTAACAGATCTGTTATTTTTGTAAACAATTCATGAATACTAAGTTATTACCATTTCAAACACATAAACGCTATTAATCTAAAAATCAATAAATAATATATGAAAAATATATACAAGAACTATCTTTTCAAATTTTCTTTTTTTCTGACAATTTCAACATCCGCTTTTAGCTTTAAAATTTCGGCACAAGATGCCCATGAGGATATTCGCGAACGGTTGCAATGGATTAATCCCGAAGCAATCGCATTATCCATTACAGATATGCAGAGTAACGAAGCATATGATGCCGAAACAGCACTTAAAAAACTGGCGGTAATCCAAAAAAATCTGGAGCGTGTAAAGACTCAGATTACAGATCCTGATAATACCACTGCAGTACAGGAAGCAAAACAACTGATCGAATTACAACGCGAAATTCTGTTAGCGAATCCATTACTGAATATGGATAAAATTGTGGTTTCAAAATTTATACTGGATGATCGTGCACGTATTGCAACAACAAACGAAATGTGCATGCCCATGAGTAATTATATGGGATTAATCGATGTTCCGCCAACCGGTTACAATGCCGAAATTTGCGAATTGTCTGATTTACAAAACCAGTCACCTTCCGAAAGAACCATTTACAAACCAACCCGAGGCGAAGGAATTGCCGATTTGCAATTACACTGGGATGCAGATCGTATGCTTTTCGCCACAGCACGTCCGGTGGTAATTGATGCTTTTTACAATCAACATTATCCATCCTGGCATATTTACGAAATCGGACTGAACGGCGATAGTTTAAAATGGATTTCGGATGTTCCCGATGTCGATCTGGAATTTGGCGATCCCTGTTATTTACCCGACGGTCGTATACTTTTTACAACGAATATCGGTTATAACGGCATTCCGTGCGAACATGGTGAACGGGTAATTATGAATCTGGCCATTTATAATCCGCAAGATAAATCCATGCGAAAATTAACATTCGATCAGGACGGGAACTGGTCTCCTACCGTATTAAATAACGGACGCATTATGTATACCCGCTGGGAATATACGGATTTAACACACTATTTTTCACGCATAATTATGCATTCTAATCCTGACGGTACCGAATGTAGGGCACTTTACGGAAGCGGATCGTATTGGCCTACCAGTGTATACGATATGCAACAATTGCCTGATGCGGGCAATCGGTTTATCGGCGTGGTATCCGGACATCACGGCATTCCGCGTTCCGGACAACTGATTGTTTTTGATCCTTCGAAAGGACGCAAAGAAACAACCGGTGTAATCCAGGAAATTCCGTTCCGCAACCGCACCGTGGAGCCATTGATCAAAGACCGGCTGGTAGATGGTGTATGGCCGCAATTTTCGCGCCCATATCCGCTGAATGACACCTATTTTCTGGCTACAGCCAAACAACATCCCGATGGATTATGGGGCATTTATCTGGTTGATATCTTCGATAATATGACATTGATTGCCGAATCTGAAGAGGCCGGTTATCTTACTCCGATACCGGTAATAAAAAGAGCGATTCCGCCGGCTATTCCCGATCGTATCGTGCCCGGCGATAAAGAGGCTACTGTTTTTATTCAGGATTTATATACCGGCGAAGGATTAAGAACAGTGCCAAGAGGAACTGTAAAAAAACTGCGCGTTTTCACCTATGAATATGCTTATATGAAATCGCCCTCCGATTTTGATGCACTGGGCATACAAAGCGGATGGGATTTAAAACGCGAACTGGGTACCGTAAATGTGGAAGACGACGGCTCAGTTATTTTTAAAGTCCCGGCCAATACACCTGTTTCGCTTCAGCCATTAGACGAAAATGGCAATGCCATTCAATGGATGAGAAGTTGGTTTACTGCCATGCCGGGCGAAATTGTCTCGTGCGTGGGTTGCCATGAAGATCAAAACAGCATCGCCATACCCAGACGTGTAACTGCTTCACAAAAAAAACCGGCTCCCATTACTCCGCCTAAAGATGGAATCAGACCTTTCTCTTACGAACTTGAAATTCAACCGGTATTAAATAAATACTGCATCAGTTGTCATGACGGGAAGAATGAATTGGCCGACTTAACCGGTGATAAAAAGAAAGAATATGTGCGTTGGGGTAATTATAAAACACATCGCCATCTGAATGAAAGTTATTACAATCTGCATCCTTATATCTATCGGCAGGGACCCGAAGCCGATATGTATGTTTTACAACCTTACGAATATCATGCATCGAATAGTGAATTAATTCAAATGCTCGATAAAGGTCATCACGGAGTGCAAATGGAGGATGAAGATTATCAGGCGCTTTGCAAATGGATCGACTTTAATGCTCCCTATTTTGGTTCGTTCGAAATTGCCGGACGATATAAAACAGCTTTTGAACAATACCCGCGCCGACAGGAACTGATGCAAAAATACGCCAATGTGTCTGCAGACTGGAAAAAAGAATTACAGGATTATGCTCAGATTCTTGAATCGCGAAGTGCCGGATCAAAATCAATAACTCCTGAATCAATCTCAAAAACTAAAAATCAAAAAACAAAATCAACAGATAAAAAGCTTCAATCCTGGCATTTTAATCCGGAAGAAGCTGTCCGGATGCAGAAAGAGGAAACTAATCAATCCGAAAGAATTATCGAAATTACTCCGGGTATTACCATGGTATTTACAAGAATTCCAGCAGGCACGTTCATGAAAGGAACCGATAACGGAAGCGGAAAAGCAGTTGATCACCGGAAAATAAACATAGAAAAAGGATTTTGGATGGGTAAACTTGAAGTATCGAATGCGCAATATCATGCCTTCTATCCGGAACATGACAGCCGTTTTATCGGTCAGCAATGGAAAGATCACACCACACCGGGTTATCCGGCAAACGAACCGGATCAACCGGTAATCCGTGTAAGCTGGCAAGATGCAAAAAACTTTTGCGACAGTTTGAGTCAACATACCGGATTGTTGGTTAAACTGCCTACCGAAGCTCAATGGGAATGGGCATGTCGCGCAGGAAGCAACACAGATATGTGGTATGGCAATGCAACCGATGATTATTCAGAATATGAAAATCTGGCTGATTACACAATCAAAGATCTGGCGGTTTGGGGATTAGAACCTACAGTGCCTATCCCCGACGACAGCTGGCTGCGTGAAAATTGGGATTTTGTACCGCGCGATCGGTTTGCAAACGATAAAAATCTGATCAGCGTGCGAAGCGGACAATATACGCCAAATCCCTGGGGATTATATGATATGCATGGCAATGTGGCCGAATGGACAGATTCAACCTGCGAAGATCATCCGCGATATGCGGGCGATAAAGTGGTTTGTGGCGGTTCTTGGCGTGACCGGGCTGCAAAATCAACTGCATTTTATCGTCGTTATTATAAACCCTGGCAGGCAGCATTTAACGTAGGATTTCGTGTTATAATTGAAGATTAAAGCACGAATATAGGGAATATATAAAATTGAAGATGCTCATTATTTCTTCAATAAATAACAGCCCGAAAATCTCTTTATATCATATAGAATAAGAGATTTTCGGGCTGTTACCCAAGAAATCGGAAAAACAAGTCATTACAGTGTAATTCAAAATGCACTGCACGCCAATTTCCGTTACACTGCCGTGTAACACACAATCCACTCTCATCCAGCCAAGAGCGCCACCACCTACCCTTCCGC
>CAMTPG010000176.1 GCA_947074335.1 uncultured Parabacteroides sp. | reverse complement strand
AAAGAGTGGTAGCGGAAGATCCTCGCAATCAGCAGATGGTCACTCGCGTAAATGCCTCTTTTGACTGAACGACTCTTTGTAAAACCGGTCGGTTTAATAACGTAGTAAGGTCTTTCTTTTTGGGAATAGAGTTGTTAATCTTATATAAGCTGTAAATATAATTTGCCCTCGTTTAGTTGGTCTTTGTTGTAAATCTCAACAAGGCGGGCTGCGTCCAAATCTGTGGCATGTTCGATTTCCCGATTTATTGATTTTGCGGTCATGCTACCGCTTTTTTCGCAAAAAATTAAATCCGGCATAAACCTGCAGGATTCCGTAGCCGTCGCTCATCGAGAAATCTTTTTGTTTGTACGAGAAGGAGCGTTCAGAGAAGGAGGCGCCGATAAAATATTTGTTGTTGTTATATACGATGCCGGCGCGCAGCGAATAATCTAAATCGAATTTATTGTTGCGGTGGTTCTTTTCGGAATCCATGTTTCTGATTTTCGAGGTTTTGTAAGAGAAAACGGGCGAAAAGGAGAGATTGGCCAGGAAGTTGCGGGCAAATACCCAGTTGAAACCGTAGCCGAAACTCAGTGAGATGTTATTATAACGGATATTCTGAATCAGCAGATCGGGATCGAGGTGCTCGCGGATGGGCGCCGGCAGTTTGTCGCAATCGAGGCTGAACTTGTGCGCCGAATGCGAAAAACCGGCGATGAAGGAGCCGGCGCTGATGCGTTGCACGGTCGACTGGTTATAAGCCGCCGGATACGAGAAGCGGCGGTTATTGAAGATGTAATAGAGGTTGAGGTATTTGGTGTCGACCTTCAGTCCGTTGAAATCGGGCGAGAAATCGATGCCGTTCTGCAGCGGGAAGCCGTGTAGTTTGCGGATCTTGAAATTGTTGCCGGACGAGATGTGCATCAGGTCGATTCCGATTTTCGAGGTGTAGAGGCTGAGTTCGAACTGAGTGCCGGTATTTTTGTCTTTTTTGTGGCGGAATGCATCTTTCAGATCGAAGGAGAAACCGAGATAGAAGATTTGCCAGCCTACATAGAAGCCGAGGCGGTTGTGTGCCTGCGGTGCAAACTCAATGCGCTGCCGCAGCGGTTCGGAGCCGCGTATGGTGTAGCGCTCGGTGTAGTTGTAGTAGATCGTCATGAGCGAGAGATCGTACAGGTTGGGCGTTACATACAGCGTGTCGAAATCGCTGAAGAAGGTTACGATATCGGTCAGGGCGCGAACAAAACGTGTGTTGCCGCGCTGATCGGTATGTGTTTCGGCCGGCCGGCCGGTTTCAGGCGTTGATGCGGCTGCGGCTTTTGCGGGCAGTGCAGCCGGTTCCGCCTCTTGCGCCCGAAGACCCGAAAGTGCGAAAATCATCAGGACTGATATGATGAGTTTATGTATCAAATGTTCTGTTGCTTAATGTAGACTGAATCAGGTTGTATCTCTTCTATTAAACAGTTGAACGGCGGTTTTGATTAAGAAGCGGGCGGTTTTTTGGCAAATCGGGGTGCGTATCGTTTCGGAAGGAAGCGATGAAAAGGAGCGGATGCGGCCGGATTGTCGGAGCGGAAGGCGCGATAAGGCGCTTTCAGTCGGTCAGCGTGGTGCTCTCCAGCAGGTTTACAAACTGGCGTTTGATGGTGACATTGGTGATGAAAAAGAGGTTGATTTCGGTGCCGTTTTGTGTGTAGGCGGCTCTGAAATTCATGTTTTTGGCTACGATCTTATATTCGAAGATGGTCTGGCCGTTGCGTTTGAGATGCCAGGCGGGTTTTATTTTGTGCGGCCTGAAGTTGATGATATCGGGCAGTTTATGGTAGATATTATCTCTTACCTCGTCGGCATATTGCGGATAGCTTCTGAAGAATTTATCCATGTACCGGTTCTCTTCGATGGTGATGTGGAATTGCATGGGATGCGGGTTTAACGGGATTTACCGGGTTTGCCGGCGGGCATAATTTCGAGGAAAAATTTATGGCTCCGCGGAAATTCGATGCGTTGGAGCTGTTTGAGCAGTTTGGCGAGGTGCGCGCTGTCGATGTCGGTGTAGGTGCGGGTTTCGAAGCCCTCCTGATGCACATCGTACAGCTGTGCTTCGCGCTTGACGATGATTACTTTGCGGTCTTTCTTGTAGGTGAGCAGCGCAACACGGCTGCCGGCTTCGAGTTTATGCAGTTTCTCGGCCGGCATGCGGCAGAAGTGTTTGATATCAATCAGACTCATCGTTCAGTGCGTTGCGTAACAGCTGTTCTACTTCGGGTTTGAAGATGCCGCCTTCGTGCGCTTTCTTACCGTCGATGTAAAAGGTGGGCACGTAGTAATAATCGAAGGTATCGGCCAGTTCGGGCTCGGCCAGCTCGTCGATGGTTTCGATTTCGAGATCGTTAAATTCGGGGTGTTCCTGTTTAAGCTCGTCGATGTAACGGAATGCCTTGACACAGAACGGGCAGCGCTCCTGATAGAATATTTTAACGGGTTTCATATTTTCCGGGTTTTTGGGGTTAAACATGTGTAACGGTCGGGTTAAAGGTAATTATTTTGTGCCGGATTTGCTGTGGGTTTGATAAAATCTTTCTGTTTATTAGATAAGAATGATTACATTGCAACGATTTACTGAAAAAACGAATACGTTTAACTATAATATATAATCTTATGTCTGTTCCTGAATTGAATCGCCGCGCTCCCGGATTTTTGCTGGTTGCACAAATACTGAACATCATCGTTTTATTGAGTAGTATATTGATTTTAGTGCTTTTATCGGTAGAGATACTGAAAGGGCCAAATGTGATGCCACGGCAGCTTTATCTGAATATTCAGCTGATAATCTGTATCATATTGATGGTGGATTACTGGTATCTTTTCTTTCTGGCACCGCGTAAATGGCGCTATTTTAAAAATTATCTGATTTTATTGCTGGTGGCCATTCCCTATTATAATATTGTGTATTGGTTTGATCTTTCGCTCACGCCGCTGCAGAGTGTTTTGCTGCGTGCCATTGTTTTGATTCGTGGCGGCTACGGACTGATCGTTATGATTAACTGGTTTACCAAGAGCAAGGTAACCAATATGATGATTACTTATCTGATTATGCTGGTGGCGATGGCTTATTTTGGCAGTCTGGTGTTTTATTCCATAGAAAAGGGGTTGAATCCGGGGTTGCATAGTTTTAGTGATGCGATCTGGTGGGCTTGCATGGATGTTACCACGGTAGGTTGTTCGATTGAGCCGGTTACCAACGAAGGGCGCATTCTGGCGGTTGTGCTGGCTGTAATGGGGATGAGTATGTTTCCGATTCTGACGGTTTATATTACCAATTATTTCCAGAGTCATATGGCGGCTCGTAATGCGGAGGCTGCAGCGGCTTCAACGCAGGCAAAACAGTAAAATGCGGAGATGCACGCCGTCCGGCTAAACGGGATGTTGAGACCGGACGGCGTGTATTTTGTATTAACGGGTTGCGTTTTCGGGCAGCAGCTCTTCGGTCAGAAAATCAACTGCGATATCTACAGTGCGCTGCAGATCGTGCGAAAAGCCATGATCTTCGGCTTCCAGTATAAAGAGTTCGCTTTCGGGCCAGAGCTGGTGATAGCGTTCGCCGTAGGTATAAGGTACGATGCGGTCGCCGGTGCCGTGGATGATGCAGGCCGGACCGTTGTAGCGGGCGGCTGTTTCGTAGATCGGCAGCGAGAAGGCGGTTTTGATGTATTCGCCTCCCAGCTTTTTATCGCCGAAAAGTGCCACATATTCGGGCGGGTCGAGCGGGTTATAGATGGCGCCCATGGTGTTGCCGCGAATGGCATCGTCGCGCAAAACGGCGGCAGGTGCCATGAGTACTACGGCGGCAATTTTGTCGGTGCCGAGTTCGCCGGCTGTCATCGAGGCTACTACGCCGCCCTGCGAATGGCCGGCTAATGCTACTTTGCTTACGTAGGGCAATGCGGTTACGTAGTTGTAAACCTGCAGCGCATCCTGAATTTCGTTGGGTACGGTCATGTGCTGAAATTCACCTTCGCTTTCGCCGTGTCCGTTAAAATCGAAACGGATGGAGGCGATGCCGGCGGCTTCGAGTTCGGCAGCAATGTCTTTTTCGAGTTGTCCCTCTTTGTTACCCATAAAGCCGTGCATCAGAATGACCATCGGGCATTTTTCGCCTGCCGCGAGTTCGGGGACGGTCAGATAAGCGGATAATTTACCTTTGGCGCCCTGAATTTCTATCTTCTCCGTTTTGGCTCCGGCTTTTACCGAGAGCAGGCACAGCAGTGCTACAAGCAATTGAAATGTTTTTCGCATGTTTTATCAGATTTAAATTATTGTTCCGCAAGTTAGCAATTTTTTATCCGATATTGATTAGGTGTGATGCCGGTTTGTTGTTTAAACAGCCGGGTAAAATGCTGCGGATACTGAAAGCCAAGGCCGTAGGCGATTTCGCTGATGGTGCGATCGGTGGCCATAATTTCTCCTTTGGCCTGATCAATCAGTTTGGCCTGAATAAAATCCTGCGGGGTTTTGCCGGTCTCTTTTTTGATGAGATCGCCGAAATAGTTGGGCGTAAGAAATACTTTATCGGCAAAATATTTTACGGTGGGCAGCCCGGATTCGTTTTGGCGATGCTCTTCGAAATAGTGATGCAGCTCGTGTTCGAACTTTTGCAACACATCGCGGGTCTCGGTTTCGCGGGTGATAAACTGGCGCTCGTAAAAGCGCAGGCAGTAATTCAGCAGCAGCTCGATATTCATGGCGATGAGGTTCTGGCTGTGCTTATCGATGCCGTGATGCAGCTCTTGTCTGATTTTATCGAGCAGATCGAGGATGATCTGGCGCTCGCGCTCGGAGAGGTGCAGGGCTTCGAATGAGGAATAGGAGAAGAAGTTGAAATTATGGATGTTACGACCAAGCGAGGTGCGACGGATCAGATCGGGATGAAACAGGATGCCATATACGTGAGGCTGCACTTCGTCGGTCTCGGTATGCACTTCGACTACTTGTCCGGGTGCGAAACTTACAATGGTGCCTTCCTGGTAATCGTAAGTTTTGCGGCCGTATTTGATGTTACAATTGGTATCGCACTTCAGATACAGGGCATATACGCCGTAGTGCATTTGTACGTGGTTGACAATGCGGGTGGCCTGCGTTAAATCGATCACCGAAACGAGCGGATGCAGGGTTTCGAGTCCGTACAATTTATTGTATACATCTACGCTGTTTAAATGAATAAGTTGTTCCATTGTGTTTTGTTTTTATTCAAAGTTAGTCTGTTTTTCAATAGGTTGTTGCATATCGGGTGCCGAATCCGTAATTCGGGTAAGGATGGCAGTAATCTGTATACAGCCGGGCGGAAAGGCGGGCGTTATTTTTGCAGAAAATAAACAGGAAAGATGAATTTGTCGTTATACGATGTGGTACGGCAGCGTTTATTTTGCAGAAATTAAACCGGAAGATTTTGCCGCTGTTTTAGAAAATGCCGAACGAAGATGCCCGGAATGCCGAACGAAGATGCCCGGAAAGTAACGGGATAAAAGAGCGCGGCCGGCGGTTGATCCAAAATAGATAAAATACAATAATAATCAGATACAATGAATGCAAAGACAATCGAATTAAACGAATTACTGGAATTTATGAATGCGGGCAATCCGATGCACCTTGATACGGAAATTTATCGTATCATGGTGTTGTACAGCCAGGAGGCGCTGCGCATCACAGCCGAACTGAACAACCGGTTTCATACGTCCGAAGAGATTTGCCGACTGATGTCACAGCTTACGGGTAAAACGGTGCCGGCTGATTTCAGAATGTTTCCGCCTTTCTATTCGGATTTCGGAAAGAACATCACGATCGGGAAGCAGGTATTTATCAATTCGGGTTGTAGTTTTCAGGATCAGGGCGGCATTTATATCGGCGATCGTTCGCTGATTGGTCATAAGGTGGTGCTGGCTACGCTGAATCACGGTTTGAAACCGGATGATCGCGGCACGCTTTATCCGGCTCCGATTCGTATCGGACAGAATGTGTGGATTGG
>CAMTPG010000175.1 GCA_947074335.1 uncultured Parabacteroides sp. | reverse complement strand
AGGCAAAAACCTATTCGGATTACCGCCGTTTGCTGGAGGATAAAAATCTGGATGCCATATTGATAGCCACTCCGTTGTATGCACATGCACAGCCCACGATTGAGGCGCTGGAAGCAGGATATCCGGTTTTCTGTGAGAAATCGATGGCCATGACGCCCGAAGAGTGTCTGGCGATGTATAATACACATAAAAGTAGCGGACAGGTGCTGTTTATCGGTCAGCAGCGTTTGTACGATCCTAAATATATCCGCGCCATGGAGATGGTACATGCCGGCACACTGGGCGATATCGGTGCGATACGGGCTTACTGGTTCAGGAATAATGATTGGCGAAGGCCGGTTTCGTCGCCGGAGCTGGAGCGGAAAATCAACTGGCGGTTGTATAAGGAATATTCGTGCGGACTGCTTACCGAGCTGGCCACACATCAGTTGCAGGTTGGTAACTGGGCATTGAATATGATTCCCGAAACGGTAACCGGCATGGGCGATATTGTGTACTGGAAAGACGGGCGCGATGTATACGACAACATCAGTCTGATCTATCGCTATCCCAATGGCGTGAAGATGACGTATGAGTCGATGATCTCCAATAAATTTTACGGTCTCGAAGAGGAGATTCTGGGTAGCAAAGGCACACTCGAACCCGAAAAGGGGAAATATTACTTCGAGGAAGCTGCGCCGGCGCCCGGCATCCTGCAGCTTGTGAATCAGATTGAACATAAGTTGTTCGATCAGGTTTCGTTTGCCGGTCCGAGCTGGGTTCCCGAAACGGCTGCGCTTCAGAAAGGATATCCGATTATGGAAAAGATGCATACCACCTCCGGCGAATCGTCGGTTGGTGCCGTGGGCGATGGCTCTGTTGAGCTGCTGACGGCCTTTTGCGAAGCGGCTATTACCGGCAAACAGGCGCCGCGACTGGTGGAAGAGGCCTATTACTCGTCGGTGCTGGCACTACTCGGCTTGCAGGCTATCGAAGAGGGCCGCGTGATTACTTTTCCCGATGCATATAAAATTCCCTATTTAAATTTTGCCTGAAAATGAAAGATTTGATTATTACCGCCCGCCGCCAGCAGACTGAGTTGCTTATTTTTGCCGTTTGTCTGTTAATAGCTTTTTGCTTAAATATTTTTGCAATCTGTTTTTACGAGACCAGTTGGAAGGAGCTTTGGACACAATTGTTTTGGGTTTTATTAATAGGTTTTGGATTTTATGTGTTAACGATTTTAATCCGCGGTTTGATTTTTTTGGTGAAAAAGAGTATCGGAAAAAACTGAAATTATAAGTTTAAGTTTCCCTCTTAATTAATTTACTCTCGCAAAAAAAGCACCTGTTAATCAGCATTATAACGAGTTGGTTTCGTGCATGATTTTATAAAATCAAGTGTTAACATTGTTCATTATTGTGCTATAATTGCAAACTATATTCTTTTCATTTTGTTGTATTTAAATAACTAACAAAACATTAAATACAATGATTAAAAAGATGAAAAGATTATTTTTTTCAGTTTCTTTATTAGCAGCAGGGGCTTTTTTATACCCGAATAATTGTTATGCACAGAAAGATGATTTTACATTGACCATTATCCGTACACCAACGGAAGATATAGAAATTTTGCAGCGTACTAAACCGGTAGAAAATTATACACCCAAAGTTCCCGAGTTTGTGATTAAGGCTAAAAACAGTGCCTTCATGCTGGCTATTGGCGGACAGATTAATCCGATTGTAGGCTGGGATTTAGGAAATGATTTATATTCGGTTTCGAATGTTAACTTTATACCATCATCTATTCCGGTGCCTGCCATGAAAGGTAATAAAGCGGAATTCTTTAATAATCCGTTGCATTCGGCGCTCGATTTTCATATTGTGGGTATGCCGGGTTCGGCCAATCAGGTCGTAGGTTATATTAAATTTCAATTTAACGGAGCCAATCGGAATGTTTCAATAAATAAAGTGTATTTGACATATCGCGGATTTAGTGCGGGTTTAATAAGTACTCTGTTTAAAGACGGGGCATCTATTCCGAATACGATAGATACGCAAGGTCCTAACGGCGCTGTTTCTACCAACTCATATCAGGTTGGGTATTACTCGAATTCGTACAACGGATGGAGTTTCGGTATCAGTATCGAGAAGCCTACGTTTAATATGTATAGTGGTGTTTATAAGGGAAATGATTATCCTGATCTCGACGGAAAACAGGAGTATGGCAATGCTTCGCAGCCTGTTCCGGATATTCCGGCATTTGTACAATATCAGTTTTCTGCAAACAATCGAATTCGCTTATCAGCCATTATGCGAAGTTTTGCTTATCGCGATTTATATCATGATAAAACCCGTAATACCACGGGTTGGGGTGTGCAATTAAGCGGTAATATTCAGCCCTGCAAACAGATATTGTTGTTTTATCAGGGCACTTACGGCCAAGGCATCGGCCAGTATATTCAGGATACACAGGGTTTGGAATTGTCGTATATCCCTAAAAACAGGAAACCCGGCTATATGAAAGCCACTCCGATGATGGGCTGGTTAGGCGGTATCAATATTATGCCTTCTGATAATATTGTGATTGGCGGCATGTTTTCGCAGGCCCGCGTTTGGGATAGTTCGCATTATTTTACGGATTATAAATATGGTCTGTATGCTGCCGGTAATGTATTTTATAAAATTACGCCTTATCTGCAATATGGTGTGGAATATGTATGGGGTAAACATGCCACTTTTTCGCATTCGCATGCCATCGATAATCGCATCCAGACCACCTTAATTTTCTCTTTGTAGTAATGACTTTATCGAATAAATCCACATATTCGAAGATATGCCTTATGGGATGAAATAATTCCGGTATATCTTTCCCTAATCACTTGTTAATTAATTATATGGTTTGTCCGGTTGTTGATGAAATGCAGCAATCGGACAAATTTTATATTATTGTAAAAGAGAATCCGGATTGTCTCTTTATTTTTTGAAGGAAAAAGTTATATTTGCATATGTAATCTGTTATATCTAAATCAAGTAATATCATGAAAAAAATCGTATTAACCTGTTGCGTGCTTGCACTGACACTTCAGATGCAGGCTCAATGGAAACCGGCAGGCGATAAAATTAAAACAGTCTGGGCTGATCAGATCGATCCCCAAAATGTATTACCCGAATATCCGCGACCATTGATGGAGCGTGCCGCCTGGCAGAATCTGAACGGCGAATGGGAGTATGCCATCGAACCGCGGGGAAAAGCCGAACCGGCTGTTTTTCAAGGTCAGATTCTGGTTCCTTTTGCTGTCGAATCTTCTCTTTCGGGTGTTCAGAAAGAGGTGGGCGAAAATAATGAATTGTGGTATAAACGCAATTTTACCGTGCCTTCTGCCTGGCGAAATAAAGATGTTCTGTTGAATTTCGGAGCAGTAGACTGGCTGGCGGATGTGTTTGTGAATGATGTGTTTATCGGTTCGCATCAGGGCGGATATACTCCTTTTTCGTTTAATATCACGCCTTACCTGAAAGGCTCGGGCGAGCAGAAACTGGTGGTGCGTGTATGGGATCCTACCGACAAAGGATATCAGCCGTGCGGCAAGCAGGTTTCAAATCCGAACAGCATCTGGTATACGCCGGTAACCGGCATTTGGCAGACAGTCTGGCTCGAACCGGTGGCCAAAGATCACATCACGGCCATAAAAGCCATTCCCAATATCGACCAGTCTACACTGAATGTTACAGTGGATGTTTCCGAAAGTTCGCCGCAAAATATTGTAACCGTACAGTTGCTCGATAATAACCGGGTGATTGCTTCGGCAAAAGCATTGCCGGGAAATGAAATGCGACTGACCGTGGATAATCCGGTTTTATGGTCGCCCGAAAATCCGTATCTCTACGATATGAACGTGATTCTGACCGAGAATGGCAAAGTGCAGGATGAGGTGAAATCGTATACGGCATTTCGCAAAATCTCGGCCGAACGTGATGCGAACGGTATTATGCGGATGAGTCTGAACAATGAACCGCTGTTTCAGTACGGTCCGCTCGATCAGGGCTGGTGGCCTGATGGTTTATATACAGCACCTACCGATGAGGCACTGTTGTATGATATTCAGAAAACCAAAGACTGGGGTTTTAATATGATTCGTAAGCATGTTAAGGTGGAACCGGCACGTTGGTATCATCATTGTGATAAAGAGGGCATTCTGGTGTGGCAGGATATGCCGAGCGGAGATATGGGCAACAGCTGGCGCCCGCACGAATACAATGGCGGAACGGATAAAAATCGTACGCAGGCATCGAAAGATAATTTCTATAACGAGTGGCAGGAGATTATGGATCTTTGCATCTCCAATCCTTCGGTTGTGGTCTGGGTGCCTTTTAATGAGGCCTGGGGACAGTTTGATACCGAGCAGGTTGCCGAATGGACACGGCAACAGGATCCTTCGCGACTGATTAATCCGGCCAGCGGCGGTAATCATCGTCCGTGTGGCGATATTCTGGATATTCATAATTATCCCGGTCCGAGTATGTTCCTTTTCGATCCGCAGCGCGTCAATGTGCTGGGCGAATATGGCGGTATCGGTTTGCCGCTCGAAGATCATTTATGGTGGGATAAACGCAACTGGGGTTATATTCAGTTTAAAAACAGTGATGATGTAACCAATGAGTATGTGAAATATGCGGCCGAGCTGGAAGATATGGTTGACAAGGGTTTTGCTGCTGCTGTTTATACGCAGACCACGGATGTGGAGGGCGAGGTGAACGGGTTGATGACTTACGACCGGAAGCAGGTGAAAATCAATGAACCGGTGGTAAAACAGGCCAATCAGAAAGTAATTAATCGAATGAAGAAATAAATCAGGACAATGCAGGTTCAGTTGTTCAACGTTCTTGTCGGAGATGCTGAATCTGTTTTTCCCGATCATTAAATCCGGACACAACCGGATCCTGACAGAGTGTGCTTATCGCAGTTTATCGGTAAGCACGCTTTTTCTGTTTTTAACGGATGGAAAAAAGCGGATAATAATTATTTTTAAAAGCGGCTTGTATTCAGTCGTCCACACGGTATGGTTGTTGTTTAAGTCAATTAAAATAAGTACATTTGCAAGATAAATCAATTAGGTAATGAAATACAATACAGAAGAGCAAAAATTGGCACTTCCCGAATACGGTCGCAATATCCAGAATATGGTGGATTATTGCCTCACGATTCAGGATCGCGAAGAGCGCAAACGGTGTGCCAATACCATCATAAATATCATGGGAAATATGTTCCCTCATTTGCGTGATGTAAATGATTTTAAGCATATCCTTTGGGATCATCTGGCTATTATGGCCGATTTTAAACTGGATATCGATTATCCCTACGAAATTGTTAAGAAAGAAAATCTCTATAAACGTCCGCCGCGTCTGGTTTACAACAGATCGCGTATCCGGTATCGCCACTACGGCAAAACACTGGAACTGATGATTCGCAAAGCAACCGAGTTCGAACCGGGTGCAGAGAAGGATCAGCTGATCAAATTGCTGGCAACCCAGATGAAGAAATCGTTCCTGACCTGGAACAAAGAGACGGTAGATGACCGCAAGATATTTAAAGATCTGGATGAATTATCGGCCGGAAAGATTGTGCTCGACGAAGAGCAGCATAAATTGCTGGAGAGCCGCGATCTGCTGGCCCGTAACAACAACAAAAAGCAGTTTAACCGCAAAGGAGGAAGATGAGTTCGTTCGTCATAGAAGGTGGATGCCGCCTTTCGGGCAGCATTATTCCGCAAGGCGCCAAAAATGAAGCATTGGAGGTGATTTGTGCCACATTGCTTACTCCCGAAAAGGTGACGATTCATAATATTCCCGATATTCTGGATGTAAATAACCTCATTCAGCTGCTGCGTGATATGCAGGTGAAGGTGGAGCGTCACGGAAAAAGTACCTATTCTTTTCAGGCTGATCAGCTCGATCTGGATTATCTGGAGACAGATCAGTTTTTGCGTAAGTGTGCATCACTGCGCGGATCGGTAATGATCGTGGGTCCGCTGGTGGCCCGTTTCGGTAAAGCGCTGATTGC
>CAMTPG010000174.1 GCA_947074335.1 uncultured Parabacteroides sp. | reverse complement strand
GGTAAACTTTGGACTACACAACAAATCGAAGATAATCTGGGTAAAGCTGTTTTTAGTGATTATTTCGAAGAGGAATATGATTTCCTGAAAACAATAATTTTTGCCCCTAATTTTTCGGCAGTAAAAAAATAATTACCGGATTTATTTTCCGGGCTTTGGGAAACAGAACCTGAAATCCCTTGCAAGGCATTTTAAACTTCCTTGCAAGGGATTTTTCTTTTCATCGTTATGAAATTAAAATTACATGATGATCCGTTTTTTTCGCTTCAGATGCGGATTTCGCTTTCCCCGAAAAAATCCTTTTTTTAAATGGATTATCTTTATTTATATTTATATTTGCAGATATGGGATTGATGTTATTAAATCCGATAATTAGCATGAATCAGAAAAAAATCACAATCACATTACTTACGATAAAAGGTTTGGTGCAGGGCGTCGGTTTTCGTCCCTTCGTTTATCGCATTGCCACTGAAATGGGCATTCGCGGCGAAGTAGACAATCGCAACAACGGAGTTTTCATTCGTGCCATTTTATCGCCCGAATTGTGTACGGCTTTTTTACACCGGATTCGTACCGAACATCCGCCGGTGGCATCCATTCATTCCGTCTCTGTAGATTTTGAGGAAGCCGAAGATGATCTGAACAATTCTTTCCGCATTTGTGCCAGTCGCTCGGTCAGCGAAGAAATCACACAGATCTCGCCCGACATCGCCGTTTGCGATGCCTGTCTGGCCGACCGCAAACATCAGCCGCACCGCATTGGTTACCCTTTTATAAACTGTACACATTGCGGGCCGCGCTTTACCATTATCCGCGATTTGCCTTACGACAGGCAAAAGACAACCATGTCTGCCTTTGCCCTTTGCCCCGAATGCTCGACAGAATATCAAACCGTTGCCGACCGCCGTTTCCATGCACAGCCGGTAGCCTGCAATGCCTGTGGTCCGATTTATTATGCTTATTCGGGCGACCGACAAATCCGCGATTATGCTGTTTTGCTGGAACAAAGTCTTGATTATATCCGGCGCGGCGAGGTGATTGCCGTGAAAGGTACAGGCGGTTATCACCTGGTTTGCGATGCCACACAAGCGGCTGCGGTGAAACGACTGCGCGCCATTAAGCATCGCGATAACAAGCCGTTTGCCGTGATGTTCGGTTCACTGCAAACGCTGAAGAATTATGCCCGCACCAATTCGGTCGAAGAGGAGCAGTTGCTCTCCTGGCGACGACCGATTGTGCTGTTGGAACAAACCGCGGCGCTGCCCGAATCTGTAAATCCGGGTTATAAAACACTGGGCTGTATGTTGCCTTATATGCCGATTCATTACGACTGGTTTGAAAAGCTGCATACGCCGGTGCTGGTGATGACCAGCGGCAATCTGAGCGAATTGCCTATTACGATCAGCCCCGAAGAGGCGGAGCGCGAACTGCGCGGGCTGGTGCCGTTTATCCTGCATCATAACCGGGAAATTTACAACCGGGCCGATGATTCGGTGCTGCAGATCTGCGGCGATACGCCCTGCCTGATCCGTCGCTCGCGCGGATTTGTGCCCGAACCTTTTTTCGCCGATGTGGAAACCGAAGGTATTCTGGCATTTGGTGCCGAAAAAACGGCCTCGTTTGCTTTGGGAAAGGGCGAAACGATTATTCAGAGTCAGTATATCGGCGATCTGAAGAACTGGGAAACTTATAGGTTCTATGCCGAATCGCTGGAGCGCTTTACTCGGCTGTTTCGCTTTCGTCCCGAACAGCTGGTTTGCGATCTGCATCCCGATTATTTCTCATCCAAAGAGGCTTTGCACTGGGCCGAAAAGCGAAATCTGCCGCTGCTCAGCGTACAGCATCATCATGCGCATGCTGCTGCCTGTATGCTCGAATACCGATTGCATGATCCGGTGATTGCGCTGGTGCTCGATGGCACCGGACTGGGCGATGACGGCCATATTTGGGGCGGCGAGGTATTTTATTGCGATCGGAAAGGCTATGAACGACTGGCGCATCTGGAGTATGTGCCGATGCCCGGCGGCGATAAGGCGGCACAGGAACCGTGGCGCATGGCCGTGGCCTATTTGTGGCATTATCTGGGCGATAAGGCGACTTTCCCCGAAGGTTTCAAATCACGTATCGGTGCGCAGAAAATAGATATGCTGATACGCATGATGCAGCAAAAAGTTAATTCACCGCTTACCTCCGGCGCAGGCCGGCTCTTTGATGCAATAGCTTCGCTGCTTGGTGTTTGCGATGTGGCTTCCCATCAGGCTGAAGCGCCGGTCAGACTGGAACAGCTGGCCGATGATGAACTCAATGAGCATTATACTGTTGTAATAGAAGGAGCACAAATCTCGTTGCGGTTTATGCTGGAAGGTATTTTGCAGGATTTGCAGGAACTGGTTCCGCTGCCGCGTATTGCTGCCCGTTTTCATAATACACTGGCACAATTGCTTACCGCAAAGGCTTTATCGGCCATGCAGGAAAAGCAAACAAACCGGGTGGTGATTTCGGGCGGGTGCTTTCAGAACAAACGACTTACACAACAGTTGCAGCGCCTGTTTGCCGAAGCGGGTGTGCCATTGTTTGTGCCTTCTGCAATTCCGTGTAATGATGCGGGCATTGCAATTGGTCAACTGGCCATAGCGGCCGCAAACAGATAATTAACCTGTAAAGATAAAGATATGCATGAAGTTTCCATAGCCATGAGCATTATCGATCTGGCCGAACAACAGATCCGGGCCAGTCAGCCCTGCACAGTGCAGGAACTGGAACTCGAAATCGGAAAACTGGCCGGCATCGAACTGCAGACACTCAATTTTGCACTGACCGGTGCGGTGAAGGGTACGGCATTCGAAGAGGCCAAAATCACACAGCATATCATCGAAGGCAAAGGGCGATGCAGCGGCTGCGAGACCGAATTTGTAATGGATTCGCTACTCACACCTTGTCCGAAGTGTGGTTCTTACTTTATCCATATCCTGCAGGGACGCGAGATGCGGTTGAAATCGATCAGTATTAACTAATATATTAAATGTAATATTATGTGCGGAGTTTGCGGATGCGGTGAGCATCATCATCACGATCACAGCCATGGTGATCATCATCATGATCATGAACATACACATGATCACGATCATATGCACGATCACGACCACGATCATCATCACGATCAGAAACCGGGAAATACAAAAGTGATTCAACTCGAACAGGATATTTTGCAGCGAAATAATCTGATGGCCGAGCGAAACCGGGGTTATTTCGAAGCCCTGCAGCTGTTTTGTCTCAATCTGATGAGTTCGCCGGGTTCGGGAAAAACATCTTTGCTGGAAGCTACGATCAAACAGCTGGCTGCGCAACATCCCGAACAGCCGGTTTATGTAATCGAAGGCGATCAGCAAACCTCGAATGATGCCGATCGGATTGCGGCGCTTCATGTGCCGGTTTATCAGGTAAATACCGGAACCGGTTGTCATCTTGAAGCCGATATGGTGAATCATGCCATGAAGCATCTCAACCCTAAAGCGGGCGCTTTGCTTTTTATTGAGAATGTGGGCAATTTGGTTTGTCCGGCGATGTTTGATCTGGGCGAATCGAAAAAAGTGGTGATTATCAGTACGACCGAGGGCGACGATAAACCGCTCAAATATCCGCATATCTTTCTGGAAGCAGATGTCTGCGTGATCAATAAGATTGATCTGGCTCCTTATCTGCAAACCGATATTGCCACATTGCGCGCCAATGCTCTCCGGGTAAATCAACATCTGCAAATCTTCGAAGTGTCGGCCACACAGGGTACCGGAATGGATGTGTGGTGTAGCTGGTTACTCGAAGAATGTGCAAAATGTAAATAAAAATAGCCTCATACAGTAGGTTGGAACGGGAAATAGATTATATTTGCCCTCATTCATTGTAAAATTATAATCAAAATGTTATGATTAACCGAGAGTTGATTGATCCCCAGAGTATTGTTGTAGTTGGTGGATCAAATAATGTTCATAAACCGGGCGGACGACTGGTTCGTAATCTGCTTGATGGAAAATACAAAGGCGAGCTGTGTGTGGTTAATGCCAAAGAAGATGAAGTACAAGGCGTAAAATCGTATCATTCGGTCACTGAAATTCCCGATACCGAATTAGCTATTTTGGCCATTCCCGGCCATGCCTGTCCCGAAGCGGTAAACATTCTGGCCAACCAGAAAGGTGTGAAGGCATTTATTGTGGTCTCGGCCGGTTTTGGCGAAGAAACACACGAAGGTGGTATCCTCGAAGAGGAAATGATTAAATATGCAACCGATGCGGGTGCCTCATTGATCGGACCGAACTGCATCGGATTGATGAATACCAATTATCACGGCGTATTTACCCAACCGGTTCCCGAATTTCAGCACGATGGCGTGGATTTTATCTCCAGCTCGGGTGGAACAGCACTGTTTATCATCGAATCGGCACTGACAAAAGGGCTGCGTTTCAATTCAGTCTGGTCGGTGGGCAACTCTAAACAAATCGGTGTGGAAGAGGTGATCGAATACATGGATCGCACCTTCGATCCGGTGATGGACTCGAAAATCAAGATATTATATATAGAGCAAATCCGCAATCCGGATAAACTGTTGTATCATGCGGCTTCGCTGATACGCAAAGGTTGCCATATCGCAGGTATCAAAGCCGGAAGTACCGATGTGGGCAAACGGGCTGCATCATCGCATACCGGCGCTATTGCCAGCTCCGACTCGGCTGTGGAAGCACTTTTCCGTAAAGCGGGAATCGTACGCTGTTTCAGTCGCGAAGAGCTCACCACCGTAGCCAGCATTTTCACACTGAAAGAGGTGAAAGGAAAGAATTGCGCCATTATCACGCATGCAGGCGGTCCGGCGGTTATGCTGGCCGATGCACTGGCAAAAGGCCGGCTGAATGTGCCAAATCTGGATGGTCCGGTAGCCGCCGAACTCAAATCAAAATTATATCCCGGCGCAGCTGTGGGCAATCCGATTGATATCATCGGAACAGGAACACCCGAACATCTGGCCACCGTAATTGATTTCTGCGAAAACAAATTCGATGAGGTCGATCTGATGATGGTGATCTTCGGCAGTCCGGGTCTGGTTAAATTATACGATACTTACGAAGTGCTACACAAGAAAATGGAAGAGTGCAAAAAACCGATCTTCCCGATTCTGCCTTCGATTGTAACGGCCGGTCCCGAAGTACGCAGTTTTGTTAAAAAGGGGCATGTCAATTTCTCCGACGAAGTAACACTCGGAACAGCACTGTCGCGTGTGCTCAACACGCCGAAACCCATGAGTACCGATATTCAGCTTTATGGCGTGGATGTGCCTGAAGTGCGCCGCATTATCGACCGGCTGCCTTCGGAAGGTTACCTGAACTCGGATGAGGTGAGAACCATTTTCAAGGCCGCGAATATTCCGGTGGTGGAAGAATTTGTTTCTACCGATATTGATCAGCTGATTGCTTTTGCCAAACGGGTGAAATTCCCGGTGGTAGCCAAAGTAGTTGGTCCGTTGCATAAAAGTGATATCGGCGGCGTAGCTCTGAATATCCGAAGCGAAGAGCATCTGATCTTCGAATATGAGCGCATGATGCGTTTGCCGGATGTAACGGCAGTGATGGTACAGCCGATGCTGAAAGGGCAGGAGCTGTTTCTTGGAGCGAAATACGAAGATCGATACGGACATCTGGTGTTCTGCGGTCTGGGCGGCATCTTTGTGGAGATTCTGAAAGATGTGTCGTATGGTCTTGCGCCGCTCTCGTACGATGAAACCTTCTCCATGATCCATTCGCTGCGCGGTTATCCGATTATAAAAGGAGCCCGCGGACAAAAAGGTGTGGATGAGCAGCAGTATGCCGATATTATTGTACGTCTTTCTACCCTGTTGCGTTTTGCACCCGAAATTAAAGAGATGGATGTAAATCCGCTTGTGGCAACCGATCACGGTCTGTTTGCCGTGGATGCACGCATCCGGATCGAGAAATAGCAGATACACACTGCAAACTAAAATCCGGAAACAATTCCGCTCGGTTTAGCTGCCCAATGCAGCAGAGAGATGGCGGCAATTGTTTCCGGATTT